>NZ_JAESMI010000074.1:0-55003 GCF_017893095.1 Staphylococcus sp. GDX8P80P
AGGCATTATAAATTACTTATTAGGTGTAGAATTATTTAATACATATCACTACGTTCATGAGCTAAGACGGTTATTAAAAGAGAACCAAATAGAGAAATTTAATCATAAACTTTTTTCTATTCATCTTTCAGATGTGTGTTCTAAATTACGCACAGTCATTAGAACTTTAAGACGATTAACTGCTTTCATTGAAAATACTATGACATATTCTAACCTGACCAACGGTCCGTTAGAAGGAATTAACAATAAAATCAAACTCATTAAAAGGGTATCTTTTGGTTATAGAAATTATGATAATTTGCGTAATCGAATTATTATAACTTCGCGACTATTTGCCTCAAACACAAAAAAAGAGATTAAACAACCTAAGGTTGCTTAATCTCAATATTAGGACTCATCAGTCCGATTTGACGTAGAGCCAATAAAAACTGTGAAGCGTTTATAATTCTTTATTGTTCTACAATTTGAATTAAATTACCACATGTATCATCAAAAATGGCCATTTTAGCGCTACCCATTGTCGTCGGTTCAACGGTAAAATGAACCCCTTTTTGCGATAATGTGTCATACATTTGTTGTACATTGTCCACGCCAAACATAGTAATAGGTATGTTGGCTTCAAATAGACGCTGTTGATAGTCACCTGCAATAGGATTACCATTGGGTTCTAAGACCAATTGGGCACCTTCTGGTTGATTAGGGGACACTAAAGTGAGCCATCTAAAACCTCCGCCTACAGGTTCGTCAATTTTCTTTTCAAAGCCTAGAATATTTGTATAAAATTGTAAGGCTTCTTCTTGATTCTCTACAAAAATACTGTTCGCAATAATGTTCATACGTACCCCTTCAATTTATATAATATGGCGTTTAAATTAGTTATCTTGTTTCAGAACGCGGGCCATTTCTTCAATTTTACCCGCATGTAATGGGACATGAATGGCATTTAATACTAGTAATTCGTTCACCGTTTTGCAACCAGCAATCGGTTGGTCTAATGCTTGAGAGAGTTGCTCGTCAGTTAGTTGACGTACGCGATCTGGAATCGTTTGTAAGTCCTCTTTAATTGATTCAATTGATGGAACGTCTTGCCCCTCCCAGTTAGCAGGACTAGAACCATAACCAAATAATTTCGTATATTTGGCGATATCTACAGTGTTCTGGCCACCCATTGATAAAGCTGAATCGAAGACAGTTAACACATGGCCGAATTGCCAATGTAGCGTATTCGGGAATACATCATTGCCTTTGTCTAATACTTGTTCAACGTTCCAATTATCATAAACCGATAGTAAGTAGTTTACACCTGTATCAATCACATCATAGACTGTTTTATTACTCATTTGCGTTTCCTCCCACATTTTTAAAGAATTGACTATTAAGCGTCTACCCGTTAAACGCGATTGTCAATCTAGTGATACGATAGTGTTATTAAAGAAATTGACTAAATGGCAGCGTATTTAATAGAGATTTTATTAGAAAAAATATATAAACTTCATATAAGAACTTAATAGGTTAACGAATCTTAGGTATATTTATAAAAAGGATAATGTTAAACCTAAAAAATGAGTTGTTAGATAAGAAAGTAAGAGGTGATAAAAAATGTGCGCAATTCAAGATATTGATCATCGTATTGAAGCATGGATAGCACATATTGCACGTAAGGTAGATATGATGCTGCAAGATGTGGCGGTTGAAACAAAAAAGCATGATCTAGATTTAGTGACGAATATCGATAAAGAAGTTCAAGCTGATTTCACTAAGTTTATCGAAGAAAATTATCCAGAACATCAGATTATGGGTGAAGAAAAAAGCAATCATGAAGTTGATATGTACCGTGGCTATGCTTGGGCGATAGATCCAATTGATGGTACAACGAATCTTGTGAAACAACATAAAGATTATTGTTTAATAGTAAGTTTATTTTATGACGGTGAGCCTTTATTAGCTTATACATATGAATTTTATCAACAGAAGTTATATAAAGCGGTTCAAGGTCAAGGTGTGACGATTAATGGCGTGCCACTACATGTAGAAACGTATCATCACCTTAAAGATGCGTTGGTTTCTATTGATCCGAAACGTGTACGTTCCGAGTTATTAAAGGCATTGATTTCAAAATCACACGGCTTTCGATTTATTGGTGCTGGTGGCATTGGTGCATTGCGTACGATTACAGGGGATTTCGGAGCAAGTATCGATATGGGCGCAAACCTTTGGGACATGAGTGCGCAATTATTATATGCGAAAGAGTTAGGTTTAATTGTCACTGATATTCAAGGGAACGCTATCGATTTAAATCACGTTAAGGGTTCAATTATTGCGCATCCAGATATTCACGAAGACATTATCAATATCATAAAAACGTATCAATAAAATAATCCTGCCACATACTGGTACTTACGCGTAACGGTTGATGTGACAGGATTTTTATAATATTAGGAAAGTTTTGGCTTTGATCGCTCAATATCAAGCCTAAAAAGTGTCATTAATTAAGGTTTAATCGCAAATGCACGTACTGGGAATCCAGGTGCATCTTTGGGTTTTGGACTAATTGCGTAAATGACCGCACCACGCGTTGGTAATTGGTCTAAATTCGTTAACAATTCAAGTTGGAATGTGTCTTGTCCAAGAATATAACGTTCTCCAACGATATCTCCATTTTTAGCAGTATCCACTGACGCATCTGTGTCGAATGTTTCATGTCCGATTGATTTCACACCACGTTTTTCGATTAAGAACTTCAAGGCATCTAAACCCCAACCTGGTAAATGTTGATTACCTTCAGCATCTTTATTTTCAAATTGTTCAATATCTGGCCAACGTTTTGACCAATCTGTACGTAAAGCGACAAACGTACCGTCTTCAATACGCCCATGTTTCGCTTCCCATGCCTCTAAATGGTCACGTGTGACGATGAAGTCAGCATTTTCTGCAGCTTCTTTTGAAAAGTCTAAGACAATAAGGGGCAATACTAATTCTTTTAAGTCTAAATCTTCTAAGTAACGTTTATTCTCAACAAAGTGAATAGGGGCATCAATGTGTGTGCCATATTGTGTGACAATATTCCAATGTTGCACGTAAAACCCATGTTCTTTAACGGTAAAGAGTGTCGAAACTTCACCTTTTTCAAATTCACTAAAGCGAGGTATTTCTGGGTCAAAGGTATGTGTTAAATCCACCCAAGTTGCTTCTTTCAGTTGATTTAATTGGTTCCATAATGGATAGTTTGGCATGTTTCATACCTCCAATAGTAATAGTTATTCTATGTTAGTTTTGACAGTGGCTGACTGAACTGCCGCATCGCTTTAGAAAAGCTTGCTTCAGTTCTAGTCATCTGTGCCGGGGCTGTACGACGAAATCACAAGTGATTTCTGTACAGCTCCCCTACGCGGGTTTGTTTTGGTTATTTGATTCACGTTTTTTGCGAACGGTATTTACAAGTACAGTTAGAGCATCTTTAACTTCTTCTTCTTTACGTGTTTTTAAGCCACAGTCAGGGTTAACCCAGAATAATGAACGGTCAATTTGTTGTAGAGAACGATCGATTGCTGTAGCAATTTCATCTTCAGTAGGGATACGTGGACTATGGATGTCATATACACCTAACCCAATACCTAAATCATAGTTGATATCTTCAAAGTCTTTGATTAAATCACCATGACTACGTGATGTTTCAATCGAAATAACATCAGCATCTAATTCATGGATAGCATGAATGATTTGACCAAATTGAGAATAACACATATGCGTATGAATTTGTGTTTCATCTTGGACTGATGAAGTTGCTAATTTGAATGAATTGACTGCATCTGCAAGATATTGTTCATGGTATTCAGAACGTAATGGTAAACCTTCACGTAAAGCTGGTTCGTCTACTTGGATGACTTTAATACCCGCTTCTTCTAACGCTAATACTTCTTCATCAATCGCTAGAGCAATTTGATCTTGAACGACTTTACGTGGCACATCGACACGTTCGAATGACCAGTTTAAGATCGTTACTGGACCAGTTAGCATACCTTTCACTGGTTTGTCAGTTAAACTTTGTGCATATACCGTTTCTTTGACTGTTAATGGCTCAGTCCATTTGACATCTCCGTAAATCACTGGTGGTTTAACGGCACGTGAACCGTACGATTGGACCCATCCGAACTTAGTGACTAAGAAGCCTTGTAGTTTTTCACCGAAGAATTCAACCATGTCATTACGTTCGAACTCACCATGAACGAGTACATCTAGACCGATATCTTCTTGAATTTTAATCCAACGTGCAATTTCACTTTCTAGGAAATCGTTGTAAGCTTCATCTGAGATACGTTTATTTTTCCAATCAGCACGATATTTACGTACTTCTTGAGTTTGTGGGAATGAACCAATCGTTGTTGTTGGTAAGTCAGGTAAGTGTAAACGTGCGTCTTGTGCTTTTTTACGCTCAGGGAAAGGTGACTTACGGCTTGTTGGTACGCTATCAAAATCATATTCAAGATTTTTGAATGATTGACTTTGGAAACGTTCATAACGTGTTTTGAATTCATCATATTTCGCACTGTCGTTATGATTAAATAGGCGACGTAGTGCGTCTAATTCGTCTAACTTTTCAGTAGCGAAACTTAAGCCGTCTTCAATAGATTCATCTAATGTTTCATCATCTAATGATACTGGTACATGTAATAAAGATGATGACGGTTGGATAACGATATGTTTCGCATAGGCTTGTAATGATTCGATTAATTGTTTCTTAGCTTCGATATCTGCCGCCCACACGTTACGGCCATCAATAATACCAGCATATAATGTTTTAGATGCGTCGAAGTCACCTGCTTGAATTTGTTTTAAGTTATAACCGTGATCATGTACAAAGTCTAATCCTAAGCCACCTACTGGTAATGAACTTAAGAATTTAACATTGGCACGCTCAAAGTAAGTTTGAATGACTAATTTGTCAGCTAAGCCTGCTGCAGCAAAGTAGTTATAGGCTTCTTTTGTAATCGCTTCATAGGCTGCGCTCTCATCTGTTACTAATACTGGTTCATCCACTTGGATATAGTCTGCGCCAGCATCAACGAGTGCTTGAAGCACTTCTTTATATAATGGTAAAAGTGTTTGAACTTTCTCCTCGAAAGATTGATGACCACCTTTAGACAATTTCACAAACGTAATTGGTCCTACGATGACAGGATGCGCATTGACGTTAAGTGATTTTGCATAATTAAAGCGATTTAATAATACATTGTGATTCACTTTAGGTTCAACGTTATCCCATTCTGGCACGATATAATGGTAATTCGTATTGAACCATTTAATTAAAGCGCTCGCTACATGTTCTTTGTTACCACGTGCAATATCAAATAATAAATCATCATTGACTTCGCGACCTTGGAAACGTTCAGGAATGATGTTGAATAGTAATGATGTATCGAGAATGTGGTCATATAGTGAGAAGTCACCGACAGGTACACTGTCTAAATTATAATGCTTTTGTAATAATAAATTTTCTCTGTGAAGATCACTTAACGTTCGATCTAATTCTGCTTTATCAATTTTTTTAGCCCAATAGCTTTCGATGGCTTTTTTCCACTCTCTTTTTCTACCTAATCTTGGGAATCCTAAATTTGAAGTTGTAATTGTTGTCATGATATTGCCTCCTTGTTTTGGGTAATTGCTTTAGAATACGCTGCGAGTTCTAATGAATAATCGATACGTTGGAACGGTGTGATGATGTATAAACCATTGAAGTACTCATGTACTGTATCAATCAATTCTTTAGAAAGTCTCAAACTTAATGCTTTAGTTTTTTCTTTATCATCTTTTACTGCTTTAAATTGGCTTAATACGTCTTCAGACATTTTAATGCCAGGCACTTCGTTATGTAGGAAAAGTGCGTTATTATAGCTTGCGATAGGCATGATACCTATAAATAGAGGGACATTCAGATGTTTCGTCGCCTCGTATACTTCTTTGATTTTTGCTTTACTGTATACAGGTTGCGTAATGAAGTAATTCATGCCTGCAGCTACTTTTTTCTCAAGGCGTTTGACCGCACCGTCGAGTTTACGTACATTAGGGTCAAATGCACCAGCGATGTTGAAGTTTGTATGTTTCTTCAGCGCATCACCATCCGTGTTAATACCTTGATTGAATCTTAATGCTAATTCGGTTAATCCTTTTGAATTGACATCATAGACATTTGTGGCACCGGGTAGATGACCTACCTTTGACGGGTCGCCTGTAATTGCTAAAATTTCGTTAACGCCGATAAGTGATAAGCCAAGTAGATGTGATTGCAAGCCGATTAAATTACGATCTCGACATGTAATGTGTACGAGTGGCTCAATATCGTAACGTTGGCGTATAATACTTGCCGCTGCAATATTGCTAACACGCACGGTAGCTAGTGAATTATCAGCTAGCGTTACTGCATCAACTTTGGCCTCATCGAGTTTGCCGATATTTTCAAAGAAAAGATCTGTATCTAAATGCTTCGGCGTATCGAGTTCGACAATGACTGTCGGTCCATTTTTAACCTTTGTCGTTAAGTTATGTTTATACGTACGCGTCACTGCTCGATTCGTTTGGCGATTAATTGGAATTACTTTTTTATTGGTAACAGGCTTCAAATCTTTGACGGATGATTTGATATAAGCAATATGTTGTGGTGTTGTGCCACAACAACCACCAATCAACCGTACACCTTCATTAATGAGTTCTTGCGCAACATCACCGAAATATTGTGCGTTATCACTATATTTAAATTCACTATTCTCGATATCCAGTAAGCTCGCGTTTGGATAACATGATAGGTATGCGTTCTCTGGTAACGCAATATGTGAAAATGAACGTTGCATGTGATGTGGACCGTGATGACAATTAAGTCCTACAACATTGGCACCACAAGCAACTAATTGTTGTAACGCTTGATTAATTTCGGTTCCATCGACTAAGTAATTCGTATTTGAAGCGGTGAGTTGAGCAATGATTGGAATATCGTACTTACGACGTGTTGTTGTAACAATATTTGTCAGTTCTTCTAAGTCGTAGTAAGTTTCGAATAATAACCCATCAACACCTTCTTCAACGAGTGTATCGATTTGATTTTCAGCGTGATACTGAATGGTGGACAAAGGCAACTCCTCTTGTTGTAAACTTCTAAAACCACCTACCGTACCAAGTATGAAAGTGTCCGGTTGTGCCGCACGTTTTGCAATAGCTACAGCTGCTTTATGAATATCCTTCACTTTATGTTCTAAGCCAAAGCGTTTAAGCTTTTCAAAGTTCGCACCGTACGTATTCGTCTGGATGATATCAGCACCGGCCTCTATATAAGAACGATGTATTGACTCTACTTTCTCCGGATGTGTTAAGTTATATGCTTCTGGACATGTATCGAGTCCCTCTGAATAGAGGATTGTTCCCATTGCACCATCAGCTACTAAAACGTTGTTCTGTAATTGATTCAATAATCGACTCATTGAAAGCCTCCTTTAATGCGTAGTTAAGGTCAGCAATTAATTCTTGAGGTTGTTCTAGACCTACGCTTAATCGGAATAAGCCAAAGGTAATGCCACGTTCATTTCGAACATCTTCAGGAACAGCAGCATGTGACATCGTGGCAGGATGAGATAAAATGGTCTCAACACCTCCGAGACTTACGGAAACGAGAGGTAACGTTAGGGCATCCACAAAATCTTGTGCCTTCGTTTCATCTTTTAATCGGAAACCGATGACGGCACCACCGCTATTTGCTTGTGACAAGTGTAATGAACTGTTCCCTGGATAATATACTTCGGCAATTTCTTCTCTTTCATTTAAAAATGTGACAAGTTGCGCTGCATTAGCTGTTGATTGTTTAAAGCGAACGGGTAATGTTTTTAAATGTTTGGCTAACGTCCAACTATCATGTGCTGATAATGCAGTACCAGTCCCATTCTGTAAAAGATATAATGCATCTGCGACGTCTTTGCGATTTGTGATGGCAGCACCAGCGATAATATCACTGTGTCCACCTAAAAATTTCGTAGCTGAGTGAACAACAATATCAGCACCAAGTGCAAGCGGGGATTGACCCAATGGAGTCATAAATGTATTGTCCACTGCTAAAAGTAACTGATGACGTTTCGCAATCGATGCGACGGCGCGTATATCTGTAATTTTGAAACACGGATTCGATGGTGTTTCAACGTAGATGAGTTTAGTGTTAGGTTGAATCGCTCGTTCAATTTCCTCAGGGTGTGTGGCATTAACTGTCGTAAATTGAATATTAAAGCGATTGAGAATTTGTTCGGTAAGTCTGAATGTACCGCCGTATACATCGTCAGGAAGAATCACATGATCATTTGCTTTTAGTGTTAATAGCACCGCTGATATTGCAGCAATACCTGACGCATATGCAAATGCGTAGTTGCCACCTTCAAGCTTTGCTAATTTCTCCTCAAGAAGTTGACGGTTGGGATTACCACTTCTGGCATAATCGAATTTTGCATTGCCACCGAGTACCTGTTGGTGAAATGTTGAAGAGTCATAAAGCGGTGGGTTAGCTGAATCGTAATCAACACCTCTATGTTCATCAAAAATAACTTCAGTTTCTTTTGATAAGGTCATGAAATCACTCCTACTTTAGAATTCTCCAGTGCGCGTAAAATATCTGACTCAATATCGTTATAATCCTCAATACCTATGGATAAGCGTATAAGATGTTCATCTATGCCACGTTTATCTTTTTCTTCATCAGGCATATCGACATGTGTTTGTGTGTATGGGAAAGTGATAAATGTTTCGGTTCCACCTAAACTTTCTGCAAAAATACAAATTTCTAAATTTTCCAAAAATTTAGCAACGCTAAAGTCTTTGTTTAGGCGTAAACTTAACATGCCCGTTTTTCCACTGTATAGAACTTCATCTATAGCATTTGAAACTTTACATCGTTCAGCTAATTTCTTAGCATTTGCTTCTGACCGTTCAATACGTAAATGTAGTGTTTTTAAACCACGCTGTAATAAATAACTATCAATAGGGGACAATGTTGCACCAATCATATTATGCAATTGTCCAAGTTGTTCGGCTAACGCTTCATCTTTCACTGTTACAACACCTGCGAGCACATCGTTGTGACCGCCAATGTATTTGGTTGCTGAATGAAGCACGATGTCTGCACCCTCCTCTAAAGGAGTAGATAGATACGGTGTTAAAAATGTATTATCGATAATTGTCAACAGATGGTGCTTTTGACTCAAGATATAATACGGTTCAACATCAATTTCAATCATTTGTGGATTCGAAATGGGCTCTATGAAAAGTGCTTTCGTATTTGGTGTAATACTGTCAACTACTTCCTGATAATTTAAAAAGTCGACATACTTAAATTTGATACCGTATTGTTTCTCGTAAAAATAAAATAATCTGAATGTACCACCGTATAAGTCGAAGGCGACTAATATCTCATCACCTGGTTGAAACAAGTTACAAATGAGCTGTACTGCAGCCATGCCACTTGACGTAGCAAACGAAGCAATACCACCTTCTAATTTCGCGAAGGATTCCTCAAATGCAGAACGTGTTGGGTTCTTAGTTCTTGTATAGTCATAGCCTGTTGACTGACCAAGGTGAGGATGTTGATATGCGGTAGACAAATAAATCGGATTGGCTATTGCGCCAGTAATATCTTTAGTTAATGATATTTGTGCTAATTGTGTATCTTTCATGTCAAATCCTCCATTCATTTATAATCCAATAAAAAAAGCTTCCGTCCTTTAAACCCGATATGTATCGGATGTAAAGGACGAAAGCTTGTTTCGCGGTACCACCTTTGTTTATTACTTTATTGCTAAAGTAACCTCAAACAGTACGTCATTATGTGAATAACGTGTACTGAGATGGTAGACGCTAATCCATTCGTTATCTGAAACTTCGGATAAATGAAAGTGCTCATTAAAAAACTCATTTAACTTGATTACAAGTAAATGAGTATTAACGATGAATAGCGACGTCTAGAATTCCAGTACGCCATTAAACAATAAATGTTAATACTGTATCGCTATAACGGGCGAACCCGTTGACACCTCGTATTGGCATCAACACTCAAAGGCCATTTTCAAACTTTCTTTCAATGTCTCTTCTCAGCTATGGAGACTCTCTGTATTAGCAGTGTAAGTTCTACTTTCCTTATTACAGTGTGTAATTTGTGTTTTTTTAAGTTAATTCATAGCTTACAGACCTAAGTCATATTTGTCAATAACTTTTCTGAAAATTAAGATTATAAAGTCAAATCAGAAAACGCTTAAAGCATTGATAACATCATGATAGGCGTAAACAAAAAAATTATTTTTTATTTCATCGACCTTATCTACTTGTTAAACCTATTCTATATTTTTTAAAATAGATAAGTGCTAATCAAATGCGTGCCATAATAGTTATAATGAGAAGGTAAGTGAGTTTGATGTAATCGCATTAAGCCTAGTGCAAAGATAAAGTATTAAATGTTTAGTAAATGTTGATTGAAAGGGGTGAAAGATAGTGGATCATAAACAAGATGAACGATTGGCCTTAAGTCAAAATGAACAAATTCAAAACGTTGATATTTCTCAAATTAAAGCCAATCCATACCAACCTCGCAAAACCTTTGATGATGAAAAGTTAAGTGATTTAGCAACGTCCATACAGACACACGGTATTTTACAACCCATTGTATTACGCCAAACTGTACAAGGTTACTATATAGTGGTTGGCGAAAGGCGATTTAGAGCATCTCAATTAGCAGGGTTAACTGAAATACCAGCAATTATCAAAGAATTATCTGATTCGGACATGATGGAATTAGCGATTATCGAAAATTTACAACGAGAAGATCTTAATGCTATTGAAGAAGCGGAGAGCTATCAACGTTTGATGAAAGATTTAGGCTTAACGCAACAAAAAGTAGCTGAGCGATTAGGTAAATCACGACCTTACATCGCTAATATGTTGAGATTGTTGAATTTGCCACAAGATGTTTCAAAGCAAGTCAAAGAAGGTGCGTTATCCGGTGCGCATGGACGGACATTACTAGGAATTAAAGATGTTAGTAAGATGAAGAAGATAAGTCAACAAGCAATACGTGAAAAGTGGAGCGTTAGGTATCTTGAACAAGTTGTAAATGAACTGCAAGACGGCCGGCAGTCTAAAGAAAGTAAAGAACCAACGCCAATGAAACCCAAATTCATTCAAAAACAAGAACGTCTATTAAAAGAAAAATTTGGCACTAAAGTAGAAATTTCAACGCGTAAAAATACAGGTAAAATAACATTTGAATTTAAATCAAAAGAAGCGTTTCAACAACTCATTCAAAAACTTAATGAAGATTAATGGTATATATCCAAATGTACTGTTAGAATGGGATCTTTGAGTTAGTGAGCAAAGTTATGTTACATTTTAAGCTTTAGAGAGAAAATAATATTGAAAGTAAAGCTTAAGACGGATACATACTGTGCGATAAATACGTATAATAATTAAATTATAAAATAGTTAAATAGGGAGGTTGCTATTATATGAATCAGGTCAAAAATGTGTTGTCTTCATTATTTGAACCATTAACAAAGATAGAAACATATGAGAATTTAGCTATCAAAATAGCATTAATTCTCATATATATTATTGTTGCGTTGATTGTTATAGCAATATTAAATAAAGCAATTGAACAAGCATTTAAAATACAAAACCGTAGTAGCAAAGGAAATAAGAAGCGTTCTCGAACATTAATTTCACTAGTTCAAAACGTAGTGAGTTACATCGTATGGTTTATTGTGATTACTACCATCTTAAGTAAATTTGGAATTAGTGTTGAAGGTATCATCGCGAGTGCTGGGGTCGTTGGTTTAGCTGTTGGTTTCGGTGCGCAAACCATCGTTAAAGATATTATTACAGGCTTCTTTATCATATTTGAAAATCAATTCGACGTTGGTGACTATGTTAAAATCAATAGCGGTGGTACAACTGTAGCAGAAGGAACTGTGAAATCTATCGGCTTAAGATCAACACGTATTAATACTATTACAGGTGAATTAACCATATTACCAAATGGTAGTATGGGCGAAATTACGAATTTCTCTATTACCAATGGATTCTCTATAGTAGAAATTCCAGTATCTGTGGAAGAAAATTTAGATAAAGTTGAAAAACGTCTAAATAAATTATTTACAGCAATGCGTAGTAAATATTACTTATTTATTACTGATCCAGTCGTGGAAGGTATTGATTCGTTAGATGAAACGAAAGTAACGTTTAGAATATCTGCTGAAACAATTCCTGGTGAAGGTGCATCTGGCTCAAGAATATTACGTAAAGAAATTCAAAGAGTGTTTGTCCAAGAAGGTATTAAATTACCACAACCAATTTACATTAAAAATAATAATCAACAAGGCAAATCTTAATTATTATTGAGGGGTAATTTCATGACGTCAAATTATGGAATAAATGATATAGTAGAGATGAAAAAGCAACATGCATGTGGAACTAATCGATTTAAAATCATTCGTATGGGTGCTGATATTCGTATCAAATGTGAGAATTGCCAACGAAGTATTATGATTCCACGTCAAACGTTCAATAAAAAAATAAAGAAAATATTAGTATCAAATCAAGATACTGAAGGTTAGGAGAATGATTAATGGCTTTAACAGCAGGGATTGTAGGCTTACCAAACGTAGGTAAATCTACCTTATTTAACGCAATAACAAAAGCGGGAGCATTAGCCGCTAACTATCCGTTCGCAACAATTGATCCAAACGTAGGTATCGTAGAAGTGCCAGATACACGTTTAAATAAATTAACAGAAATGGTTGAACCTAAAAAAACAATTCCAACGACATTTGAATTTACAGATATTGCAGGGATTGTAAAAGGTGCCTCTAAAGGTGAAGGTTTAGGAAACAAATTCCTTTCACACATCCGTGAAGTAGATGCGATATGCCAAGTTGTACGTGCGTTTGATGATGAAAACGTTACACACGTATCAGGTCGCGTTAACCCATTAGATGATATTGAAGTCATCAATATGGAGTTAGTATTAGCAGATTTAGAATCTGTCGAAAAACGTTTGCCTAGAATTGAAAAAATGGCACGTCAAAAAGATAAAACTGCTGAAATGGAAATGAGAATTCTCTCTAGAATTAAAGAAGCACTTGAAAACGGCGACCCTGTACGTAGTATAGACTTCAATGATGAAGATCAAAAATACGTTAACCAAGCGCAACTACTAACATCTAAAAAAATGTTATATATTGCCAATGTCGGTGAAGATGAAATTGGTGACGAAGATAATGATAAAGTAAAAGCAATTAGAGAATATGCAGCGAAAGAAGATTCAGAAGTTATTGTTATCAGTGCTAAAATCGAAGAAGAAATTGCTACATTAGACGACGAAGATAGAGCGATGTTCCTTGAAGATTTAGGCATTGAAGAACCAGGATTAGATGTACTTATCAGAACAACATATGATTTATTAGGCTTATCAACATACTTTACTGCAGGTGTACAAGAAGTACGAGCTTGGACATTTAGACAAGGTATGACAGCACCACAATGTGCAGGTATTATTCATACTGACTTTGAACGTGGATTTATTCGTGCTGAAGTGACTAGTTATGATGACTATGTAGAACATGGTGGCGAACAAGGTGCTAAAGAAGCGGGTAAACAACGTTTAGAAGGTAAAGAATACATTATGCAAGATGGCGATATCGTGCACTTCAGATTTAACGTTTAATCATTTCTCAACGGATTATGTGAGTAAAATAAAAAGCAATGTAAGTTTCGCTTAGCTTAAGTGACAAGAGACTTACATTGTTTTTTTTATATCATTTGTTTCATTTATATCTTAAAAGAACGGTATAACTTTACTTGCTTCAATAATGTCTTTGGTGCTAAAAAACTGTTTACCTTCTCCAGTATAAGCAGGTTCGAGAATCATATTGGCTTTCGCACAATATAACCATTCTGGATTGATACCGCAATTTAAGACTTCTTGAAATTCTTGAAAATCTTTATTCCAATCTAAATCTAATTGCATATTTTACACCTCGACTTCATTATAGAACAAGTGTTCGTGAAAATAAAGTGTTATGTATGTATTTTTAATCAATAAACCAATCAGCCGTAACATTGGCATCTAAGTAATTCGCATCAACATTTTGGTTTAACTCTGGTGCATAGTAATGATCAGTGTATTGCCATAATACTTTCTCTCTATTAGGTTCTTGTGTTTGATATGCTGCTAACCAATAACCATCATAAGCACTCACTGCGTTAGGAACATTGTTAATCATAAAGTTCTCATAAGAATAAAATAATATTTTTTTATTTCCAGCAAGTTGTCGCATTTCATCTGCCCAAGCTTTTGTGGCAGTGTCAGCATCACCAGAAGTGATGGAATCTTGCTCAAAATCATTAACATAGAATGATGCTTTAGGTGCACGATTATAAAGCGTTTGTGCTTCATTTCGAGCGTCATCGGCATTTTCATACATGCTGTATGAGTACACACCAAATTTCATATTATTGTTATCTAGTAAAGTTGAATTGTTCTCTAAACATTTATCGACATATTCGGAGCCATATTGACCTCGAATAATAATAAAATCATAATCTTGTTTTAATTGTTTGACTTGGGCGTCAGTTAAGTTGCCTTGCCACTCTGAAATATCTAATACACGTTCACCATTTTGTGTGGTCACTGCTTTGGATTTTGATGAAAAGGTTGAACGATTACTTGTTGAAGCATCTTGTTGGTCGGGGTTATTTTCAAGATATTGTTGATATCCATACCCCATTGTCCCTTTTTGGCTACCTCCAGAATGCTCAGAAGCGTTTGCATTTAACGCACCTACAGAAGTCGCCATAATAGTTAAACATGCAATAGATGATGTTGCCTTTTTAAACATTTGAGCTCTCCTTTAGATATTATATTTTTTAGAAATAATACTATGTAAAATGCAGTTGTGATATTAGTATAAAAAGTTCTAATTCGCAACTTTATATAAGACGCGATTCATATATAAGAAAATTAAGTTATAGGCAATACAAATCAGTGAGACGGAGGATGCATAAAATATATTGTAAAAAGTAATACTCTGTGCTATAATTCTTGATTGTGAGTAATGAAAATTATTCCTTGCTTATCGTTAGTATTCGATAGGCCGCATAGACCACAAGGAGGTGCAAGTATAAAATGAGAACATATGAAATTATGTATGTCGTACGTCCAAACATTGAAGAAGATGCTAAAAAAGCACTTGTTGAACGCTTCAACGGTATCTTAGCTTCAGAAGGATCAGAAGTTTTAGAAGAAAAAGACTGGGGTAAACGCCGTCTTGCTTATGAAATTGAAGATTTCAAAGAAGGTTTCTATAACATCGTACGCATTAAAACTGATAACAACAAAGCTACAGACGAATTCCAACGTTTAGCTAAAATCAGTGACGATATCATCCGTTATATCGTTATCCGTGAAGACCAAGATAAGTAATAAAGTAATGGGGGCGTTTTAATGATAAACAGAGTTGTATTAGTAGGTCGTTTAACTAAAGATCCAGAATACAGAACCACTCCCTCAGGCGTAAGTGTAGCGACATTTACTCTAGCAGTTAATCGTACTTTCACGAATGCTCAAGGGGAACGCGAAGCTGACTTCATCAATGTCGTTGTGTTTAGAAGACAAGCAGAGAACGTGAATAATTATTTATTCAAAGGTAGTCTAGCTGGCGTTGATGGTCGCATACAATCACGCAGTTATGAAAATCAAGAAGGTCGTCGTATCTTTGTTACTGAAGTTGTAGCAGATAGTGTTCAATTCCTTGAACCTAAGAATGCGCATGGTGGCCAACGTAATCAAAGTAATAACAATGATTTCCAAGACTACGGTCAAGGATTTGGTGGTCAACAATCAGGACAAAATACGTCTTATAATAACAATAATGCATCAACTAATAAACAATCTGATAATCCATTTGCAAACGCAAACGGACCGATTGATATTAGTGATGATGACTTACCATTCTAATAACAAAATGAACGTATAAAAATTTATTCCAAAGGAGGTAATTAACCATGGCAGGTGGACCAAGAAGAGGCGGACGTCGTCGTAAAAAAGTATGCTATTTCACAGCAAATGGTATTACACACATTGACTATAAAGACACTGAATTATTAAAACGTTTTATCTCAGAACGCGGTAAAATTTTACCACGTCGTGTAACTGGTACTTCAGCTAAATATCAACGTATGTTGACTACAGCTATCAAACGTGCTCGTCATATGGCTTTATTACCATATGTTAAAGACGAAAACTAATATATAATTAGTGTTTAAACCCCGTAGGCTTAAAGCTTACGGGGTTATTTTTGTGCTTTGAATTTTAGGGAAAGGACAGAAAAAGGAAATAGTAATAATTTTACATTAAACACTAAGTTGTACTATATCAAGAAAAGGGAGTGGGACAGAATTCTTTTAAAATTCGTCGTCCCACTCCCAGCTTGCTTTGCTTGTAGAATTTCTTGATGAAATTCTCTTTGCTGGGGCCCCGCCCGCAAGGATGACTAGAACTGAGAAAAGCTTGATTTAAGCGCCTTCTCAGTACAGTCAGCTACTGCGAATTTGCAAAAATAGCTTCATTATATTATTTATGTCCCAGCCTCTTTGATATTATAAATACTAATATTTTATTGTTATTAAATCATTATTTTAAATGATCAACGGCATACTGTGCTTCTTCTTCAGTAAATTTGAAACCATCTTTAGAAGACAACATATCCTTAATATCTGATTTAGAAGTATCGCCATCTTTAGATAAAGATTTTGCTCTTTCTAGTGCATTCTCTTTGTAGTCTACTTTTACATTATCGGCAGCATATTTTGCTTCATCTTCTGTGAAATCGTCGTATTCTACTAACTTATTATAAAGTTCACTTTTTGATTCGATAGAGTCTTGCATATATCGTTGAGCATTTTTTAATGCATTCTTTTTAAAATCCGTCTTCAAATGATTCATTGCGTAATCTGCTTCATCTTTCGTAAATTGACGCCCATCTTTAGACGTAAGTTCGTCTTCAAGTTGCGATTTTGAAGAATAAGATTGTTCACTGATATGTTTTGCTGTTTCTAACGCATTTTCCTTATAATCAATTTTTGCATGCTTCATTGCATAATTTACTTGTTCATTAGTAAATTGACCTGAATTTTCATCATTTTTAAGATAATCGGTTAGTTCTTTTTTCGAAAAATGTAAGTTATCACTACTTTCTTCTGCAGTTTTTAACGCATTTTCCTTATAATCTACATCTTTTAAATGATTAACGGCATATTTAGCTGTACTAGAATTAAATTTATCACCACTACTAGAAGTCAATTGGTTATAGATACCTTTTTTAGACATGTACATCGATTTAGCATAAGTTTCAGCACGTTGCAAAGCTTCTTCTTTATCATTCCCTCCAGCTTTACGAGAGTTACCTTCGTGTTTGGATTCATGCGTTGCATTTTCACTATCACTTGATGAAATTGAGTCTGAGACTTTCATAAAAATCACACAAGCTGCTAGTACCAATATAATTAAAATAACTAGACAGCCACAACCGGCGCCACATCCAATAAGCCAATATTTCCCTTTATTAGAACTATTGGAATCATCGTTTTGAGTTCTTTCATTATTACTCACATTTTCATATTTATCTTGATTATGTATATTGTTTTCTGGTGATTGTTCTTGGGATGAATTTGTATTATTTGGTGGCTCTTCATTAAATGCCATTAAAATATCCTCCTTGTAGTTGGTTAACACTAATTACAATCATACATAAATTAAAATTTACATACAATAGATATAAAATTTATTTTGTGAAATTAATTTAAATTCAAGTCATTATATCGCAATTAATTTTATTTAAAACGAAAATTATGATAAAAAAACCTGTCATATACTAAATATATAGTATGACAGGTATTTAATAGAAATTATAAACGAATATCGATATCGTCAATTTGCTGTTGATATTCTTTGTATTTACTTTCGACTAACATTTGATAAGGCGTGTCGAAGAAGTCTGCAAGAATCATTGCATCTTTAAACTTAGGTTCGTGTTGGTGATTTTCCCATTCCCATAATTGATGGGGTTCATAATGTGTACCATATTTTTCGTTAATTAATTCAGTTAATTCGTTAATTTCAAGATTTCGTTTAGTTCTTAAATTAAAAAGTGTATGTGAACTCATGAAACATAACCTCCTAAAATTCAAGTTTGAATTTAAATTATTTTTTCTTACTTTCCAAGTTTATTTATTATAAGTAAGTTTTTTTAAGTCTTTTATATATAACCTAAGTTATTTTACTATACTAGTCCTGTTCACAATAATTATCAAGTCTTTTAGTTGATAATTATTAATTATGTTATCTTTATTTCAAGAAATATAAATAAAGAGGGAATTTATAATGAAACTATTTGATTCGCATTTTCATATCATTGACTTTGATTATCCGGTTAAAGAGAATAATGGCTACATACCCCCATCATTTAAGGTTAATGATTATTTAAATCATACTAAGCAATTAAATGTTGTAGGAGGTGCAATTGTATCAGGGTCATTTCAAGGGTTCGATCAAGATTATTTAATAACGGCATTAGATCAACTTCAAGGACAATTTGTTGGGATAACGCAGCTACCTGCATCGACCTCTGACGATGAAATTTTTCGATTAAATGATAAAGGGGTTAGAGGTATTCGATTTAATGTTAAGCGCGGTGGGTCTGAAGATATAGCGCTTATCAAGACGTTTGCGCAAAGGGTATATGATTTAGTTGATTGGCATACTGAAATTTATATTGAATCTAAACAATTAAAAGACTATCAAGAAATTATAAGCTCATTACCCCAAGTAACAATCGATCATCTCGGCTTGACTGTAGAGGGCTTTGAGGATTTAAAAACGTTAGTTAAACAAGGTGTTTATGTTAAAGCAACTGGATTTGGGCGTATAGAGATAGATCCCATTAAAGCCATTGAGAAACTAATTGAAATTAACCCTGAGGCCATTATGTTTGGTACTGATTTGCCCTCTACTCGAGCAAAGCGTCCTTTTAGTGAACAAGATATTGAGTTAATTCAAAAGCATTTTGATGAAGAGACACAAGAGAAGATCTTTTATAAAAATGCATTGAAATTTTATAGAATTTCAGAATGAAAATCGAATTTGTAGTAGTGGAAAACGAATATATAAATTATCCATAATTTTTATAATGAGATTTGATATAAGTTTAAATAAAATACAATAAAATTATATCCTAATGTTTATTCATATTGATGTGTGGTATATAAAAGAAGTATACAAAAATAGAAGATGTAAGGAGAGTTCTGAATATGGGCTTTATTGTTATGTTAATAGTCGGAGGATTAATCGGCTGGGTTGCCGGTATGATCATGGGTAAAGATATCCCAGGTGGTATCATCGGTAACATCATCGCTGGATTAATCGGTTCAGCAGTAGGTAGTAAATTATTAGGTACTTGGGGACCTGTATGGGGTGGCGTACCAATCATTCCAGCACTAATCGGTGCAATTATTGTTATTTTCGTTGTTTCTTTAATTTTAAAAGCATTAAGAAAATAAGAGTAATATCTAAAACAGTCTGGGATATAAATAGTATAATAATGCTATTTAGCAAATTCGCAGTAGCTGAATGAACTGAGAAGGCGTTTAAATCAAGCTTTTCTCAGTTCTAGTCATCCTTGCGGGGGTGGCCCCAACAAAGAGAATTTCACTAAGAAATTCTACAAGCAAAGCAAGCTGGGAGTGGGGCCCCAGCAAAGAGAATTTCATCAAGAAATTCTACAAGCAAAGCAAGCTGGGAGTGGACGACGAATTCAAAAGAATTCTGTCCCGCTCCCTTTTTTAGTTTAATGAAATTTTAATTAATTAAAGCCTGATGGTTATGAATATCTTCAAAATCATAGTTCTTTATAATCTCGCATCCTAATGGATGTCTGCCATTATCAACATGTTGATTAACTTCTTCTAGTACTTCTAAAATTTCATATTCTGGTGTTTCAATATTAAATGAATATCTAAATATATGTCCGTGATCAGATTTAACAGTTGCCATGAGTTCGTCATTAATCATTTTATAGCCTAGCAATTCCATTATTGATTCCCCCCAATAAGTGTGATTACTTAGTTATAATGTAGCATGTAAAAATGCATGATGACAGTAATTTTACTTAAATGCTAATGATTATCATTTCGGTGTTTATTTTGTGAGGAATATTAGGAAAAGGGATTAAAATTGGGCATAAAAAGAGGGTGACGTCGGGTTAAGGCGTCACCCAGGAGTATTATGTTCATGAATATAAAAGACTTTGTAGTTATTATTAACTACACCCTTATACTACCATGTAACCGACCATAATGACAATGAAAAGTACTTAAAATATTAAAAAATTTCGTTTAGTTCTATGATTTGTAAAAGTCGTATTTAAGTTAAGTATTAAACGCTAAAGGATCGTGCTACTTTTGAAATTTTAGACTACCCGTAGACTTACATTTACAATTTAAGTATGCCATAATCTATATAATATTAAATTGAAGTGGGTGTGTATATGGAAGGCATCTTAACCTTTATTACTATTACGTTACTTATCATTATAGTGCCTGGTCCCGATTTTTTAATTGTTATGAAAAATACAATCCATTCGGGTAAAGTAAATGGGGCAATGTCAGCATTCGGTATCACTTCTGCACATATCATTTATTCGTCATTAGCTGTGTTGGGCATTATATATATCCTTACAAGTTTATACTACATATTTTTGATCATTAAAATACTTGGTGCGTGCTATCTAGTGTATTTAGGCGTACAAAGTATTCGCACCGCACGTCAGTCGATGAATTTTAATACAACTCGTATTGGCGTCGATGATGTGAGCTATTTTACTTCGTATCGTCAAGGCTTTATAAGCACTATTTTAAATCCTAAAGCACTACTGTATTATGTGAGTGTTTTACCTCAATTTCTATCAACTGGTGGTATTGAAGTAAAGTCACAAGTAGCCATTTTATCTATAATTGTCATCATCGTTATCTTAATTTGGTTTTTATTCTGTGTATTTGTATTTCAATATATTAAGTTACTATTCAGTCAACCGAAAATAAAAGCTACATTCGATTATATGGTAGGTATCATTTTAATTGGGTTATCCATTCATTTATTATTAAGCAAGAGTAGTTAAATTAAAGTAAAGGATTGTAGTATATGAAACTATATTTAGTGAGACATGGTGAATCACAATCAAATTATGACAACAAACATAAAAGAGCATATTTTTGTGGTCAATTAGATGTACCACTAACTAAAAAGGGTATTGAGGGTGCACAAAATTTAGAAAGTTATTTTAAAGAAAGACAAGTTGATCACGTCTATGTATCCGACTTAACGCGTACGCAAGAAACCTATCGCTATATCTTTCCTTATGAGATACCGACGACAATTACGTCATTGCTTCGTGAACGTTCACTTGGTGTGTTTGAGGGCGAGTATAAAGATACGTTAATGCATGATGCGAAGTATCATCGTTACTTTAATGATACGGACTATAAAGATTTCCGTCATAGTTTCACTCAAAAAGCGCCTGAGGGTGAGAGTTATAGAGATGTGTATCATAGAGTTCATCTATTCTTTGAACAATTGAATCGTCATGATGATAAAACAATTGTGATTGTAGCACATCAAGTCGTTATTCGTTGTATATTTGCATATTTCAATATGATTGATGAGGATGAAGCATTAGATTACAATGTCGACAATTGTAAGCCATACTTTTTAGAAATATAATATGTATGAAAATAATTGTTTAACAATTAAAAGAGTCCAAACCACTTATTTTAACGGATTGGACTCTTATTTTATTTATCTAATACGTCAGATTTAATATTTTTATCATCTAGGAATTTTTGGATTTTATCTTGTTGTTTACCATTCACATCACCTGCATAATGCGTAGGCACATCGACGACATTAATTGTATTTTGAGGTTCATAATTAAGTTGCTCAATACTCTTATCTACATCCGCAATCGTACTATTTAAGGCGTGGAAGTAGTTAATAATTCGCTCCGTATTTTCTTTATAACCAGAAGGTAACGTATTGTTTTTTACGAAATCTTTGAAATGTATATCGTTTTTAATGGCTAAATTTGATAAGTTGCTAAGTTTTTTGGCTTGTTCATCCGTAACGTGTGTTTGACCTGTACTTTGACGGTCAATTTGGCTTTGCATTACATATTTATTATCTAAAATATCACTATTTACATCTAAATATTTTTTAATGGCTTTATTCATTTCATCTTCAGTTAGTTTTTGATTCTTTTTATCGGAAGTGAAAATATCGCTCTCTTTCAACGCTTTAGCATTTTTAGGTGCATTAACACCATTACTATGGTGGTCTGTTGAATCATTATCCTCTTTAGGTGCACAAGCACTTAATGTTAGTAATAATGATAAAAAGAGACCTATTATTAAACTTTTCTTCATAGGTTTCTAAAATCTCCTTTATTAGTAACGCAACTATAATTTTACATAGTAATAGATTATCATTTATTGAAAAATAATTGAACGTTAAGTGCTTAAAATCACAATTATCTATGAACAATTTGTGGCATTTATCCATCTACATATTTTGTATTTCTACTATTGTATTACCTTTTGCAAACCAAAGTCTTAAATGAGTCCAAACCTGTTCTACTTGCTTGGTTAGTTTATCCTCGGGAATAGGGTACAGCATATCTCCTGCAATCATAACTTCAATAGCCATAATCGCTTCATCTAAGTCTGAAGATGAACGTAATTCGTGGAATAACATAGTCATATCCGTGTGTATCTCTTCTTTATCATCAGTAGTGAAGTAGTGTTTTATGAACGTTTTAAATTCTTTAATCACTTTGTCCGCTTTATAATATTCATGGACATCGAAAGAAAGTAACTCTTTTAATGTTTTTGGTTCATAATAATCAAGATCTAATAATTCAACATAAGTTGGGTCAATATAATGTGCCATTACTGGATGGACCAAATACCCTTGCTTAATAACTGTGAAGTGATGCATGTTTAAAGATTGAATATGGAATTTAATTTCATTGATTGATTTTGATATCTTTAATAATCGTTTTAATAATTTTGAAACGAATTGCAGTGACACGACACCATATAAATTTGTTGCTGCAGTATAAAATCTAAATAAGGTAATTTCTTTATCACTTTTATTTTGATCCTTCATTTCGCTTATTTTATATTCAACATGTGCTTCTTTTAACAAATTATTAACACTATTCGTAAATGTAGAATCTAGAAATTCATCGCTTAATAATTTTTCTAAATCATGCTCATCGATGTTTTCAACGCCCATATCTATAAGTTTGTTAATATGATTGCTATTTACATCGAATAAAAGATTCAATTCTTCATCAATATAGTCATCTTCATCTAAGAAGGGGACGTCGTTATTAATAGTCAGTAAATCGGTCAAAAGATTATCTAGCCCACCAATATCATTCACATATTGTGAAAAATGATTCATAATATCCTGTGGTATGATAATAACTTCGCTACGTATATCAAATCTTAAAATAAATAGATGTCTTTCTAAGATCTGGAAATCCATACCTAAGTATGCATTTAATGCATTGAAGTCATAATTCGTATTAACATTTTTACCAGATTTATATGTATCTACAAAGATATCTAGTATTCTACGGGGCATTCGTGCAAGTTCCTGTTTTAAAATTGAAAAATCTCGGAAGAAAGCGTCATTTATTAAATCAATAATTGAGGCCTTTTTCTTATTAGAGAAGCCTTTAATTTTATAAGAACGACAAATATCTTTTAGACTTTCTATATTATATTCAGCCATTTCCTCTTTAAGAGAAACGTTTTTATACTTTTCAATTGCTGTATATTGCCCATGAAGTTTCATAACGTAATCTTCTTCTCTGATGGTTTTTGGTGGAAAATCAGGGTACTTTTTGTTTAAAACCACTTCGTTCAACATAGTCAGTATGAGATTGTTTACGACAAACGTATCTTCTTTTACAAATGTAACAATGCCATATTTATAACAAATAGGTAACTTTTTTAATTTTCTCTTATTAATTAGAATAAGTGATTCACCATTTTTTAAAAATGTACTAATATAATTTTTCTCAGATTGACTCATCTCATTGTAAAGTCGCGTTAATGTTTCGGGTTGTGAAGCAAGTTCAAACAACATATCTGCTTTGCTGTAATAAGATGGTGGATTTACAAGTTGCTTCAAGTTACTTGTTTGTTCCTCTGAAATTAGGGATAGCGATTCATGCATAAAGAAGACCTCCAATGTTATTTATCTGTATAAGTTTAGATTATCATAGATAATATAAAAGTCACACAAAAACAGAGACCCTTACATGGGTCTCTGTTATATATGAAGATATTTGATAGGTTAAGTGGTTGATAGGGATAAGAAGCAAGGTCATAAAAACCTTACACCTATCCTTAAATAGTAATTAATTTCTAATGATATAATCGAATGCATTTAATGCCGCATTGGCACCAGCACCCATAGAAATAATAATTTGTTTATTTTTTTGGTCAGTAACGTCACCAGCCGCAAATATACCTGGAACGTTTGTATTGTTATTACGATCAATAACAATTTCGCCACGGTTATTTAATTCTACTGCGTCACCAATCCAATGTGTGTTTGGTACTAATCCAATTTGTACGAAGATACCATCTAAGCTTAATTCTTTCATCTCGCCAGTAGTTAAATCTTCGTAACTAATACCAGTTACATGATCTTCACCTAATACTTCAGCAGTTCTTGCATTCGTGTGAATGTCTACGTTTGATAGTGAACGTAAACGATCTTGTAATACTGTGTCTGCTTTAAGTTCTGATGAATATTCAAATAAAGTAACATGTTTAACAATTCCTGCTAAGTCGATAGCAGCTTCAACACCAGAGTTTCCTCCACCGATAACTGCAACGTCTTTATTTTCGAATAAAGGACCATCACAGTGTGGGCAGAAAGCAACCCCTTTATTAATTAAACGATCTTCACCAGGAATGTTAAGCTTACGCCAACTTGCACCTGTTGAAATGATAGCAGTCTTAGTTTCTAAAACAGCATCATTTTCAAGTGTGACACGGATGGCTTGATCTGTCTTCTCAATATTAGTAGCACGGATGCCTGTCATTGTATCAATGTCATATTCATCAATGTGTGCTGCGAGATTAGCTGAGAATTGAGAACCTGTTGTTTCTTTTACAGTGATAAAGTTCTCGATACCAGCAGTATCATTAACTTGACCACCAATACGGTCGGCAATAATACCAGTACGTAGTCCTTTACGAGCAGTGTAAATGGCTGCACTACCACTAGCTGGACCACCACCGATGATTAAAACATCGTAAGGGTCTTTACCTTCGAATTCAGAAGCGTCTTGTGTACTGCCTAATTTAGTTAAGATATCTGAAATGGTCATACGTCCATTGCCAAATTCTTCACCATTTAAGAATACTGCAGGAACAGCCATGATATCTTTTGATTCTTCACGGAACACAGAACCATCAATCATCGTATGCGTGATATTAGGGTTAACAACGCTCATTAGGTTTAATGCTTGAACAACATCAGGACATTTTTGACACGTTAAACTAACGTATGTCTCGAAGTTGTATTTACCTTCTAAACCTTTAATTTGATCAATGATAGATTGTTTCTCTTTAGGGGCACGACCACTAACTTGTAAAATTGCTAATACAAGTGAATTAAATTCATGACCTAAAGGAATTCCGGCAAACGTGACACCAGCTTCTTCATCAGGTTTGCTAACTGAGAAACTTGGCGTACGTTTTAATTCTTTTTCTACGATTGTAATGTGCTCAGACATTTCAGCGATTTCGTCTAAAAGTGCTTTAAGCTCTTTAGATTTATCATCAGAACCGATACTTGCTCTGAATTCTACATCGCCTTCCATAAGTCCTAAAAGTTGCTGTAATTGTTGTTTTAAATCAGCATTAAGCATTCTTTAATGCCTCCTTAAATTTTACCTACTAAGTCTAATCCTGGTTGTAATGATTCAGAACCTTCTTCCCATTTAGCTGGGCAAACTTCACCTGGATGTTGACGTACGTATTGAGCGGCTTTGATTTTATTTACTAATGTGCTTGCGTCACGGCCAATACCATCTGCATTGATTTCAGCTGCTTGAACAACGCCGTCTGGGTCAATAATGAATGTACCACGTTGAGCTAATCCAAGTTCTTCGTCTAATACGTCGAAGTTACGAGTGATTGTTTGTGAAGGGTCACCAATCATTTGATATTGGATTTTGCTGATAGCATCTGAATGATCATGCCAAGCTTTGTGTACGAAATGTGTATCAGTTGATACTGAGAATACATTTACACCTAAGTCTTGTAATTTGTCATATTGGTTTTGTAAATCTTCTAATTCAGTTGGACATACGAATGAGAAGTCAGCTGGGTAGAAACATACGACACTCCAAGAACCTTTTAAATCATCTTGGCTTACTTCTTTGAATTCGTCGTTTTTAGGATCATAAGCTTGCGCTGTGAATGGTAAAATTTCTTTATTGATTAAAGACATAACTTAAATTCCTCCTGATTATCGTGAATATTAATTAGAACTACATAATAATAATTGCTTGTTTATAATAATTCTAATTTCTTAAGTATTATTATTACATGCTATTTCTTATTCGTCAACTTAATGCACTTATAAGTGATAAAATGCTGTTTTAACATTGTTTAAACAGGTTTTTTAACACATCGTTAAGAAAATGAAGAAGTGATTAATTTTTAGTTTTTAATTTGAAAAATAGGTGTCATCATTTCTTCTGAATATCAATTAACCTTTTTCATTCTCAACTATGCATATATTTTTGATCATACAAAATAAAATAAATATAAAAAGAACAGAATGAAACCACATATAGTATGAAGATTTCATTGTTCCGTTCAATAATAATGAATAGAGTGTATAAATAATTTATTTAAGACTCAGGATAATGTTGGAACGTATGGTTAATCAATGACTTTAACTGTGACTGACCCTACTTTGTCATAGTCAGCAGTATACGTACCTTCTTCTAATTTTAAAGGAGAAATAAAGGTTCCAGAAGAAATAAATTGTCCTCTTTTTAAAGATTTGCCATGAGAATGTAATTTTTTATTTAACCATTTCACGGATTCAATAGGGTTTCCAAGCACTTCACTAGAGTGACCAGTTTCAATTTGCTGATTATCTTTGAATAATTTTAAATCAATATCTGCGAATGCTTCATAATCGAGAGGTGTGATACGTTCGCCCACTACGATGAGTCCTGTAGCAGTATTATCAGAAATCAAGTCACCTAGAGTGAAATTAGGAAACCAATCTTTATAACGTGCATCTGGGATTTCGATTCCTGGTGCGATTTTCACACTTTCTAATATGGTTTGCGTGTCAGCATCTTCAGGTAAGTCAGCAGTTAATTCAAAAATAATTTCAGGTTCTAATAGTGGCGCAAATAGTGTAGTGAGTGATACGCCATGACCATTTTCTACAACTTGATGAGATAAAATTGTACCGTAAGCTGGTTCGTTAGTATTAGCGATGGCTTGAGTTGCAGCACTTGTCATACTTACTTTATAACCTTTGATAGGAACTTGCTTCTCAGCTTGGATTTGCTGAATAAGATCATCTTGTGTTTGATAAGCTTCAGGTTCAGTGAGCGTGTGTGTGTTACTTACAAATTCAATAGGTTCCTTTGACATATATGCTTGAAATAAGGCGTTTGATACTTCTTTATTTGCTTGGATCATGCTATCTCTCCTTAAATATCTGAAAATTGTTACTATTATGATAACTATAAAATGACCATCATGCAAATGGTTTATGGAAGATAAGTAATTCTTTATAAAAGCAAAATAAAAAATAAATTGTTACGATGTAGTCAATAGGATTGAAGGAGTGGATACAATGACAGACTATGTTTACGATTTAATGAAAAAAACACCATTCGGTAAGACAATTTAAAGATAAACCGCTAAGTGATGACACAGTTAGAAAGTTGGTAGAAGCAGGTCAGAGTGCATCAACATCTAGTTATTTACAAACATACTCAATCATTGGTGTAGAAGACCCAAATATTAAAGAACAATTAAAAGAAGTATCAGGACAGCCATATGTTGTGGATAATGGCTATTTATTTGTCTTTGTTTTAGATTATTATCGTCACAATTTAATCAATGAAACTGTTGATTTTGACATGCAAACTTCTTTTGAATCAGCAGAAGGGTTGTTAGTAGGCGCAATCGATGTGGCTTTAGTGTCTGAAAATATGGCTTTGGCTGCAGAAGATATGGGTTATGGTATTGTTTATTTAGGTTCACTACGAAATGATGTTGGTCGTGTTAAAGAAATTTTAGATTTACCTGAATATGCATTTCCGTTATTTGGAATGGCTGTGGGAGAACCAGCAGAGGACGAGAATGGTGCACCTAAGCCACGTTTACCGCTTGATCATGTATTCCATAAAAATGTTTATAATAGTAATGCGAAAGAACAAAGAGAAGCAATTCAAAAATATGATGAGACAGTTAGTAACTATTATAAAGAACGAACGAATGGAAAACGCCAAGAAACATGGTCAGAACAAGTCGCTGGGTTCTTAAGTGGAAAAACACGTTTAGATATGTTAGAAGAATTGAATAAATCAGGATTAATGAAGAAATAATTGAGTTTTTAATAAAGAAAGCGTAGCTAACGATTACAATGGTTTGAAATAAACACAGTAACGTTTGAGCTACGCTTTTTAAAATATGAATTAATTTGTTGATAAATCTCCATATTCGTTTGAGTTAAACTTATCTTTGTCCATATTACCAGTCAGCTTAGCTGTACCAGTACCTGCTAATATTGAATCATTAACGTTCAATGCAGTACGTCCCATATCGATAATGGGTTCGATTGAGATAAGTACCCCTGCAAGTGCTACTGGAAGGTTTAAGGTTGATAATACGAGGATAGATGCAAATGTTGCACCACCACCGACACCAGCTACACCAAATGAACTGATAATAACAACGCCAATTAAAGTAAGTATAAATGGTAGATCAATATCTACGTTTGCAACTGGTGCCACCATGATAGCTAGCATCGCAGGATAAATACCTGCACAACCATTTTGACCTATGGATAAGCCAAATGATGCTGAGAAATTAGCAATCCCATCTGGTACACCTAATCGTTGCGTTTGCGTTTGAATGTTTAATGGTAATGCACCCGCACTTGAACGAGAAGTGAATGCGAATACAAGCACTTCGAATGTTTTCTTAACGTAACGAACTGGATTGATACCCATAATTGCTAATAATATTAAATGGATAATGTACATTGTGATTAATGCTGCATATGATGCAATCATAAATTTACCTAATGTCCATATCGCTTGGAAATCACTTGTAGAGATTGTTGATGCCATAATCGCAATGATACCGTATGGTGTGAGTCTTAATACAAATGTCACGATAGACATGACCAATGAGTAAATTGCATCAATACCACGTTTTAATAAACTACCACTTTCCGGTTGCTTGCGAGCCACACGTAAATAAGCAAAGCCTACGAAAATCGCAAAGATAACCACTGCAATTGTAGACGTTGTTCTCTGACCAGTGAAATCTAAGAATGGATTACTTGGTAATAATTCTAGAATTTGTTGTGGTAACGTATTAGCAGTTATATCTTTCGCTTGATTACTAATTTCGCTTCCTCTTGAATTTTCTGCACTGCCTAAATCAATGCTTGAGGCATCGAGGCCAAATACAATGGCATAAAAAATTCCTACGATAGCAGCAATAGCTACAGTCCCAATTAAAAACATAAAAATATAAGTACCGATTTTAGCGAATTTATCACCAATTTGTATTTTACTGAATGCTGATACGATTGAAATGAAAATCAGTGGCATTACAATCATCTGTAGTAATGCAACATAGCCATCTCCTACAATACTGAACCAATCTGTAGTTGTTTCGAGTACTTTAGAGTTGGCACCATAAATGAGATGTAAAGCAATTCCAAACACGATGCCCAATCCTAATGCGGTAAACACTCTTTTAGGAAATGAGACATGTTTTTTAGCCATTATAAATAACCCAATTAAGAATACAATCATAATGACAATATTAATAACTGTAAAAAAAGTCCCCATAATGAATCTCCTTATAATATTCTAATTCCGACATACTTTATAAGGATAATACTATTTATTTTATATTTCAATACTTTGAAATAAAAAGTATAAATTATAAGTTTTTGAAAAGACACAATAGCTAATTAAATTAAAATAATTTAAAGTTTTAAATTATTAATCATATAAAAAAGGGTGAGGCAGTGGATTCAAAATGAATGCTGTCTCACCCTTATATTAATTGTATTGTGACAAATTGATAGTGTCACAACTGTTCGCTTTATTTGAAAGATTTATAAGTTAAATAATCGTGCAAAGAAACCTTTCTTATCATCGTTAGGTCTACCAAGAGGAGATGACTGAGATTGTGTCGTAATATCCTCTTTTAATGTATCGATAGATTGTTGATTTTTATCATTAATTTCTTTAACTAAATCATTTTTAGTGTATTCAGATTGCTCTTTTTGAGCTGTTTGAATGGCTTCTTGAGCATTTTGAATAGCTAATAATGATTGATTATTAACATCTAATTTTTCAGTGATTTGATTTTGAAGTTCTTTTAATTCTGTTTGTTGTTGATGAACTTGACTGATCATTTGACCAAGCATTTGACGTTCTTCGCGCATTTTTTGAATTTCTGTACGTAATTCTTCTACTAATTGCGTAGCGCCTTGATCCGCAGGTAATTGTTCATTGTCTTCTTTAACAATGACTTGTAAAAAGTCTTTTTCCTTTTCAAGCTCTTCAAAAGCTAAATCATAACTATTTGTTTGTTTTACTTTTTCAGCGATATCTTGGAAAAGTTCAATATCTTCTTCTTTAAAATCAGTAGCTTCACGGCCACGGTATTCAGTCTTACTAAGTTGATAGCCACGTTCTTCTAAATGTTGGACTATTTTACGGACTTGTTTTTCACTTAGTTCGACACGCTGAGCGAATTCTTTGGTTAACATAGCTGAAAGTCCTTTCGTTCATTGATTTATGTACACTGACGTTTGTCTTCTGTCAGTGAAACGTCAGTCTAACCTCGACTATTAGTTTAACCCTTTATATCGCTCATTTCAAGTGTTCCTAGTGTGGTAGGCGTAAATTCATTTTTACTAATAAAGGATAGATAATATCGCGTGAAATACCATTAGCAAATACATATTTTAAAATATAATTTGATTTCACACTTGCTGGGTATATATCTTTAGTTAATTCAATGTTTGATTTAATGAATAAATCTACTTTAAAAGGCGATTCAATTTTAGAATAATTTGGATGTATATAATCAATTTCACTTTGTCTTTCAAAGCCATTAGATAGCAATAATTGTTGGCGTTGAGTGACTGCTTGTTGATTAATGTCTTTTAATGAGTGGTCTGTTTTAGGCACTTCAACCATTACAAAATTAATATCACGAGCATGCACCTTATTAGAAAGTAGGTTTAATTGATGCTCAATTTCTTGTAGTGTGCTAACGAGGACATCTTCATAATCTGAAGTGTTATTCGCAATTAAGTGTATTAAAAAGGCTGAATTTGTTGTTGCTTCATAATGTGCCGTCGCTAAACTAATGATTTCATCATCTCGTATGCCCACGAGAAAAGTATAATCATTTTCTGTTTTATTATTTTTTAAGGATCGCTCAATAATATAGCTATCTTCATAAAAATTTACATCTAGTTGTTGATTATAAAAAGTGATTGCTTTGTCATAATACGCATCTTTAATTGATTGAATCACGTGAAATTTCATAATATCACCCCCACGAATATTTGTTTAAGTATAGCATATTTAGATAATAAGACGTCATTAATAAAACGTTATGAGACGAAAAAAGGCCGTAAGATAAACGCACTACTATAGCGCATCTTACGGCTTCAAAGTTTAAATTCAATCGTGATTATGATTTTGGACCTTTAGATTCATTCGCATAATGTGTGATATCAATTTCTTCGTAAGCTGAGTTATTTTGCTCAACTTCGTCATGTGAAGATTTATCTTTGTTAGCAACTACTAAAAATTTGCCGTCTAAGATTTCTTTTTTGTATTTTTCTTTTTGGTCCTCAGATAAATCATAACGAGCTAAAACAGCTTCTTCACCGTCTTCGCCAGTTAATAATTTAGACATGCGATCACTAAATGAGCCACTTGTGGCAATTAAAGTCACTTGAGAATCATGTAAATCATCTAAGTGTAATTTACTTTTACTTACAACGACTAATTCATTTTCTGAATATCCTTCAGCTTTTTTCTTTTGTACAACGTTATAAATCTCATCTTGTTTATCTAATACGGTAAAATCTGCCATATTAATCGCCCTCCATCTTTTCGTCCTACTTTTAATAAAAATATACCCTTAAGAATATTTATAAAACGCAACTATAGTTATTATATAATTAATTAAGAAGTGTTTACAAATAGTGTTGAGCAATATTTAGTTAAACGCTTACACGACAAAATATTATTGTGAAAGGGCTTATAACCATTTCTATGATATTGAAAATCAAGCAAAAGTTTGCTATTATCGTAAAATAATTTATATCACTCATATAATCTAAAGAATATGGCTTTAGAAGTTTCTACCATGTTGCCACAAACGACATGACTATGGGTTCAGAATCAATACATAAAATGGACGATGTTAATTTAAATGACTATCTAGAAATACTGTATAAGGTTGTTTCACTTTGGAGGTTGTATATTCATTCACTTCATCCTATGAGATAAAACAAATTTAAAATTATAAAGTGTTTAAAGAAGAATACATTTAAATTTACGACTTCTTGAAATCTTAAAATGATATGTATTGCCTGTTCGCTCATGGATCCTGAAACTTTCTCGTAAAGTTTGAGGCTTTTTTTGTATACAAATTTAGGAGGTTTTGACGTGGAATCGCTTAGACAGAAAGTCAAAGAAGATGGCGTAGTAATTGATGAAAAAATATTAAAAGTTGATGGTTTTTTAAATCATCAAATCGATGCAAAACTAATGCATGAAGTAGGCAAAACATTTTATGAGCAATTTAAAGATAAAGGTGTCACTAAGATTTTAACAATTGAGGCATCAGGCATTGCTCCAGCTATTATGGCGGCATTACATTTTGATGTCCCATGCTTATTCGCTAAAAAAGCGAAACCAAGTACGTTGAAAGATGGTTTTTATAGTACGGATATCCATTCATTTACAAAAAACAAAACAAGTACAGTGATTGTCTCAGAAGAATTTCTAGATGAGAATGATACAGTTTTAATCATTGATGATTTCTTAGCAAATGGCGATGCATCACTAGGATTATATGATATTGCACAACAAGCTAAAGCTAAAACAGTTGGTATTGGCATTGTTGTTGAGAAAAGTTTCCAAGATGGCAGACAAAGATTAGAAGAGGCAGGTTTAAATGTGTCTTCATTATGTAAAGTAGCCTCATTACAAGGCAACCAAGTGACTTTACTAGGTGAAAATGAATGAAGACGTTCATTTTAAGTTTACAACACTTATTAGCAATGTACGCCGGTGCAATCTTAGTACCAATCATCGTTGGTACGAGTTTAAAGTTTACACCGGAACAAATTGCGTATTTAGTCACAGTGGATGTTTTTATGTGTGGTGTAGCAACATTTTTACAAGCTAACAAAGTAACAGGTACAGGCTTACCCATTGTACTAGGGTGTACATTTACTGCAGTAGCACCTATGATTTTAATCGGTCAAACGAAGGGTCTGGATGTGCTATATGGTTCATTATTTATATCAGGTATTTTAGTTGTCATTATTGCACCATTCTTCTCTTACTTAGTTAAGTTCTTTCCACCTGTTGTAACAGGAAGCGTGGTTACAATTATTGGTATCAATTTAATGCCAGTTGCAATGAACTATTTAGCTGGTGGAGAAGGCGCTAAAGACTATGGAAATCCTAAAAATTTAATTTTAGGTGGCGTTACACTTATCATTATTCTTATCTTGCAAAGATTTACAAAAGGGTTCTTAAAATCCATTGCGATTTTAATCGGACTGGTTGCAGGAACAATATTGGCAAATCTGCTTGGTTTAGTAGATATTAAGCAAGTGGGAGAAGCCCATTGGTTAGGCATTCCTCAACCATTTCGTTTTTCTGGTTTCGGTTTTGATTTAGGTGCAATACTGGTATTTACGATTGTAGCAATCGTAAGTTTAATAGAATCGACTGGTGTATATCATGCGCTAAGTGAAATTACTGGCAAAAAATTAGAAAGAAAAGATTTTCGTAAGGGTTACACTGCGGAAGGTCTTGCTATTGTATTAGGATCAATCTTTAATTCATTTCCTTACACGGCATATTCACAAAATGTTGGGTTAGTATCTTTATCAGGTGCGAAGAAGAATAAAGTGATTTACGGTATGGTAGTTTTACTACTCATTTGTGGTTGTATTCCCAAATTAGGTGCTTTAGCTAATATCATTCCATTACCTGTATTAGGCGGTGCAATGATTGCGATGTTTGGTATGGTGATGGCTTACGGTGTTAGTATTTTAGGTCATATTGATTTTAAGAATCAAAATAATTTATTAATCATTGCTGTATCTGTAGGATTGGGTACAGGTATTAGTGCAGTACCACAAGCGTTTAAAGCTTTAGGTGAGCAATTTGCATGGCTAACTCAAAATGGTATTGTATTAGGCGCGATTTCCGCAATTATTCTTAATTTCTTTTTTAATGGTATAAAGTATAAACAAAGCGAAGAAAATGTGAAATAATAGAAGTAACTATATATAAAAATGGAGGCTGTATTATCAATGTGGGAAAATAAGTTTGCTAAAGAATCTTTGACGTTTGACGATGTTTTATTAATTCCAGCAGCATCAGATGTGTTACCTAGTGATGCGGATCTTAGTGTTGAATTATCAGAACGAATTAAATTAAATATTCCAGTTATATCAGCTGGTATGGATACAGTAACCGAGTCTAAAATGGCAATTGCAATGGCACGTCAAGGTGGTCTAGGTGTCATTCATAAAAATATGGGCATCGAAGAACAAGCTGAAGAAGTTCAAAAAGTTAAACGTTCAGAAAACGGTGTTATCACCAATCCATTCTATCTAACACCTGATGAAAGTGTATATGAAGCAGAGGCGTTGATGGGTAAATACCGTATTTCAGGTGTACCAATTGTGAGTGATAAAGAATCAAGAGCATTAGTAGGTATTTTAACGAATCGTGATTTACGTTTTATAGAAGATTTTTCAATCAAGATTTCTGATGTGATGACTAAAGAAAACTTAATTACAGCTCCTGTAGGCACAACATTGGATGAAGCCCAAACAATTCTACAAGAACATAAAATTGAAAAATTACCTTTAGTGGAAAATGGCCGTTTAGAAGGTTTAATTACAATTAAAGATATTGAAAAAGTCCTTGAATTCCCTCATGCAGCTAAAGATGCGCATGGTCGTTTGCTCGCTGCAGCAGCTATCGGGACATCTAAAGATACAGAAATTCGCGCTCAAAAATTAGTCGAAGCTGGTGTAGATGCATTAATTATCGATACAGCACACGGTCATTCTAGTGGCGTGATTCAAGAAGTTAAGAAAATGAAAGAAACATATCCTGAAGTTACTATCATCGCTGGTAATGTAGCGACTGCTGAAGCAACACGTGCATTATTCGAAGCTGGTGCTGACGTAGTTAAAGTTGGTATTGGACCAGGATCAATTTGTACAACACGTGTCGTAGCAGGTGTAGGTGTACCTCAAATTACAGCGATTTATGATTGTGCAACGGAAGCACGTAAATTTGGAAAAGCAATCATAGCAGATGGCGGTATTAAATTCTCTGGTGATATTATTAAAGCGTTAGCAGCTGGTGGACATGCAGTAATGCTAGGAAGTTTATTAGCTGGTACTGAAGAAAGCCCAGGTGCCACTGAAGTATTCCAAGGTAGACAGTATAAAGTGTACCGAGGCATGGGTTCTTTAGGCGCAATGGAAAAAGGATCAAATGACCGTTACTTCCAAGAAGACAAATCTCCTAGAAAATTTGTCCCTGAAGGTATTGAAGGTCGTACAGCTTACAAAGGTCCATTACAAGATACAATTTACCAACTTATGGGTGGCGTAAGAGCTGGTATGGGTTATACAGGTTCACCTGACTTGAAAACATTACGTGACGAAGCACAATTCACACGTATGGGTCCTGCTGGTTTAGCAGAAAGTCATCCACATAATGTACAAATTACTAAAGAATCACCTAACTACTCATTTTAAAATGAACGTAGTGTGATGATGGCAGTTTGTTAGAAAGAATGGGGAGCACTTTTCAATTCAAATATGTTTGTCTCAGAGTTTGTTCACTTTAAAACATAATCTTGGAGCAACACATTTGGAAAGTGTCTCTCTATTCTTTACATAAAATTCAATTTAAAGGAGATCCACAATTATGGAAATGGCTCAAGAGCAAGAGTTGATTCTTGTCTTAGACTTTGGTAGTCAATATAACCAATTGATTACACGTCGTATTCGTGAAATGGGCGTATACAGTGAATTACACGATCATGAAATTTCAATTGAAGAAATCAAACGTATGAATCCGAAAGGTATCATCCTTTCAGGTGGTCCAAACTCAGTTTATGAAGAAGGTTCATTTACGATTGACCCTGACATTTATAATTTAGGTATTCCTGTACTCGGTATTTGTTATGGTATGCAGTTGACGACGAAACTTTTAGGCGGAAAAGTTGAACGCGCTAACGAACGTGAGTATGGAAAAGCAATAATTAATGCGAAATCAGATGATTTATTCTTCGGTTTACCATCTGAACAAACAGTATGGATGAGTCATTCTGATAAAGTAATTGAAATTCCAGAAGGATTTGAAGTTATCGCGGATAGTCCAAGTACAAGTTATGCAGCAATTGAAGACAAAGAACGCCGGATTTATGGTGTTCAATTCCACCCTGAAGTACGTCATACAGAATACGGTAATGATTTATTAAGAAACTTTGTGCGTCGTGTATGTGAATGTACGGGCGAATGGACGATGGAAAACTTTATTGAAATTGAAATTGAAAAAATTCGTAACCGTGTTGGCAATCGTAAAGTCTTATGTGCGATGAGTGGTGGTGTAGATTCATCAGTTGTAGCAGTCTTATTACATAAAGCGATTGGCGATCAATTAACATGTATCTTTGTTGACCATGGATTACTTCGTAAAGGCGAAGGTGACATGGTTATGGAACAATTTGGTGAAGGTTTCGACATGAATATTATTCGTGTGAATGCACAAGAGCGTTTCATGGATAAATTAAAAGGTGTATCTGATCCAGAACAAAAACGTAAGATTATTGGTAATGAATTTGTATACGTGTTTGATGATGAAGCGGCTAAATTAACAGATGTTGATTTCTTAGCACAAGGTACACTTTATACTGATGTCATTGAATCAGGCACTAAAACAGCACAAACAATTAAATCTCACCATAACGTAGGTGGATTACCAGAAGATATGGAATTTGAACTTATTGAGCCTATCAATACATTATTCAAAGACGAAGTACGCGCTCTAGGTATTGAATTAGGTATTCCTGAACATTTAGTTTGGAGACAGCCATTCCCAGGTCCAGGTTTAGGTATCCGTGTGTTAGGTGAAATTACAGAAGATAAATTAGAAATTGTGCGTGAATCAGATGCGATTTTACGTGAGGTTGTGCGTGAAGAAGGTCTTGAAAGAGACATTTGGCAATACTTCACAGTTCTTCCTGGCATTCAATCTGTAGGTGTAATGGGAGATTATCGTACGTATGATCATACTGTAGGTATCCGTGCAGTAACATCTATCGACGGTATGACAAGTGACTTCGCCCGCATTGATTGGGAAGTTTTACAAAAAATCTCAAGCCGTATTGTAAATGAAGTAGATCACGTTAACCGCGTAGTCTATGACATTACGTCTAAGCCGCCAAGCACTATTGAATGGGAATAGAATATATGAATGATAAAACCCTTTAACCACAATGGTTAGAGGGTTGTTTTTGTAATTTGAAAATTGAAAAAAGAGCAGAAAAAGGGCAAAGTGTGAGGAAAAGCCGTTATTATGTATCTTTTTTTGATTGTCTATTTCTATTTATGTATTTTTCGTCACATGTCCTACGCCCATCAATATGTAACGAAAGACTATCTCTTATGTCTGCACCTAGCGAATCGAGTACGAAGTCGATTCCTTCGGTTCTCGCTAACTTTGCAGCAGGTACAAAGTCACTATCTCCTGCGATTAAAACGATTTTATCTACTAGCTTTTTATAAGATAAGGTGGCAATATCTAACCCGATTTTCATGTCTACACCTTTTTGAACTAATGATAATGCAAAGTCCTTCTCGTCTAATTCATTTATTTCTTTACTGCCTTTCATTAATTTTTTAGTGCTAGTGTGTTTGAGATTATAATGCACAGTAGCCTCGTTTAACTCTCCTAATCTCAATGCTACTTTACGTTTTTTTGATATCTCTTTAAAAAAATCTTCGGTCCATTGCTTTGTTTCGCTTTTAGTAAAGTCGATATTCGTTTGTGTTAATGGGTGGAACACTTGTTTATCAATAGGCGGACAATCATAATAAAAAATTCTATATAAGTCTGCATATTTTTCTGTTCCAAAATGTGTTTCTTTTAAATGTCGATTACAGTATTTATATAACTCATTTGCTCTTTCTTTTGCTGTAACTTTTCCAAATACATTTTGACTTCTTTTTCGATAGTATCCTCCATCGACTAGTACGGCTATTTTCATCAATAATTTCCCCTTACAATAAAAATTCATACAAAAAACCCATGATTTCGCTCATCCCCTTATGGTGGGGTGTCTACTCTCATGGATTGAGTTAACTTATTTATAGACAAATATTAGCACCTTTAATGATAAGAGTCAACAATTTATCTCCCAACCATTTCTAATTTATTCATCATATCTTTATCCATCTGCTCAGTAACATGGCTGTATATCTGTAATGTAGTTTTATGGTCTGTATGCCCTACGTGATCCATTATTGCACGTAGTGACACACCTAATTGAGATAGTAATGATATAATATGGCTATGACGCATGGTGTGGCTTGTCACGTGCTTTTCTATCCCTATATTTTGTGTAGCTGTTTGTATGTTGCTATTAATTGATGTAAGAGATAGAGGGTTGACTTATGACTTGTGAAAATAAAGCCCCTATCCACATACATGTTTTCCCATTGAAGTGCTTTCTTGTTCTCTAACATAACCTTACGTAAAATATCACAACTTTTAGTAGTTAAAGATATAGTACGATAAGATGACGCAGTTTTTGTGGTGTCTTTGAAACCCATTTTGTTACCATCTTTGCGCCAGTGTATAGTGCCATCAATGGCAAGCTTCTTATTTTTAAATTCAATATTATCGGGTTGAATTGCTAAGAGTTCGCTAATACGCATGCCATTTAATGCTTGAAATCCAACTATGTAAGCAGTAAATAAGTATGATCTTTTCATATAACTAGCACGCTTTTTATTTGCTATATGCTTTAATTCTTCAACAATAGTTAGAACTTCAGCCATTTCTAAATAATTCTCACGTTTACCTTTAACTTCTTTTCTTGTAGGCGCTTTTTTAGGCATTACAACATCATCTATGTATGATATATCAGTGATGTTATATTTCTTTTAATGTGAGCCACTTTATAAATTTTAGTAGTAATAGTTGACTGTTTAGATCCAGATATTAACTTAACCACTCATCACATGCAGCATGAAAAGTTAACGTTTTAAGGTTAGTAGATGTCTTGTCATTTAACTTTGCCATTATACGCTCATTTAAGCGTTTTTGAGCCTCTTTTTGTGACTGTTTACCATCTTCTTATTAAGCACTACGCTAGTACGTCATCATTTGTTTTTGAGTGGGTCTTTATACTTTTCATAATAGCGATATTGTACTTCATCATGCTTATTAGTAAATTTTTCATGTCACATGTGAGTAATACCTCCTATAATAGAAAGGGTAGATGGCTACCCAATAAATTATTGTTGTAGCACTTCTGAATTTTCCTGAACTTCTTGTTGACGTTTTGCCCAACTATCATAACCTTCGTTTTTACCTACCCAACTAGGTCCGCCGACGTGAGCGTTAGGGTTATCCCAAACTTTAGAACTTGCCTCTCTCGCAGCCTCGTAATCGCCACGACCATATCCCATTTGGCTTTCATCGTGAGTTGTTGGTTTAGTTTTATTCCATTCGTCTATATCTGCTTGTGTTATACCGTTATTTTGTTGTGTGGTATTCTGTTGATTAGATGTAGCTTGTTGCGTTGAATTTACATTACTAGTTTGATTAGTTGATTGATTGTTACTAGTTTTTGAATTGCCAGTATTACTGTTTGATGTTTTATTATCGTTATCAGAATTATTACCATTTGTATGGTTGTTACTTTCAGATTGTTTACCGTCACTGCTATTACTTTGTTCGCTTGAGCTATTACCTGATGATTTACTATCGTTATCAGATTTGTTTTTCTTGCTTAACTTACTATCTTTAATCTTATCTTTAGCACTATTCACTTTATCAGACTTCTTGTGCTCGCTAGTACTAGATTTTGTATCTTTACCATTATGAGTGCTGCATGCTCCTAAAATTAATGTGCTTGTTAGTAATACGCCGAATAGTTTTTTCATATGTATAACTCCTTTTCTATTTATAAAATATTTAATTATTCTTGTTTTTTGCATCAATAACTTGACTTAAAATATCTAAGTCATCTATTAAACCATTCTCAATATACTTTTTTAAATTAGAATTTTCTAAAACAGTGTTCTTTTACATGTTACTTTCCTTATTGACATGTAGGCATGTCATCAAAAAATTAATTATATTTATTTCTATAGTTTTATCTATCTCATCATTTTTATTCAATTTTGATAATTGTATACCGTATTTGATTAGATCATTTATTACATCTGCAATAAAATAATTCTTAGATTGGTATCTATATAATTTGTTTTGTAAATCTATATAGTTAGTTGATAAAAAATTGTTAAGTTTATCAACAGAAGTTATTTTCTCGTTATACGCATATTTTTTGTAGATTAAATTTGTGTCACTCACTTTTTTAATATCTTCTTTATTAAATTCATCAAAATGAGAGATTGTGAGGTTCATTAATTCAATCATGTTGTTCATGACTGAATCGACATTTTTATTAGAAAAGTGTAGTAAATCATTATAATCATTAATTTGACTCTATTTAATCTTTTTTATTAGGCAGTTGTTTCCCATTTTCCCAATTAGAAACTACAACAGACTTTACAGGGTTTTCATTATCTATTTTTTCTTCAAAAAAACTCCATAGTTAAACCTAAACTATTACGTATATTTTTAATTCTATTGCTAATTTCGATTTTATCCAATGTATCACCTCAATTTTAATTATATAACAAATTGTTATGTTTTAAATTGGCTAAATAGAAATACTACGTTTTACGATGTTTATCGGAGGTAATGAAGATGAATAAAATAGTTGGTTATCGAAATATGTTAGGTATGACGCAAGAAAAAATGGCAAAACAATTTGATATTTCAGTTCAAGCGTAACAAATGAAAGAGAAACAAAAATAAATATTAATAAAGAAGAGATGATTGTCTTTAGAAATTTATTAAGAAAAGATTTGATTCCTAATATAACTATTGATGAAATATTTTTAAATGTTTACGATGTTTCGCTATGAATAAGGAAGAAGGGATACAAAATGTCACACACTAAATTATAGGATCTACCAAAAATGAAGATGTTGAAAGTATGAATATTGTAGATGTAGGACAGCAGGCGTTTTTTAATGAGTTAAATCAATATATACGCCACATGCACCAGTAGGGAACATCTGTTATTTATTATGTTATGTGAAAGACAATCACTAAAACGAATAGCAGATATATTAATGATTACGAAAAGCAGAGTGTATCAAATATACTCAGATTTATTAGACAAATTAGAAAATAAGGAGGGATAACATGAGTGAATTAAGCGCTAGACAAGAAAAGTTTGGTAAAGACATTAAACGTCACTCAAAGCGCAATAAAGGCTGGATATAGCCCACATATAGCGCATGTACAGGGTAGTAGATTGCTAAGAAATGAGAAAGTCGCTAGATTTATCAATGAACAACGTAAAAAATGGTAGATGAGAGCGTACTAACCGCTAATGAATTACTTCATATACTTACTAATGTAGCAATCGGTGATGAAACTGAAATACGTGAGGCCGTTGTGAAACGTGGTGAGTTTCAACGCAACCCCGATACTGACAGAATCAATTTAGTTTATGATTAAGAGGTTATATAAATGAAATTAAATAAAATGAAGCTTCAAGAAGAAAATTATTCTAAGGCATTAGCCATTTGGGAGCGTTCAGTTGTCGCGACACACCACTTTTTAAAAGAGAAGGATAGAATACAACTTAAAAAGGAAGTACCAACCTATTTTCCATATGTTGAAGCATATTTATGGTTCGACGGGAACGACATCATTGGCTTTTCCGGGACTCATGATTCAAATTTAGAAATGTTATTTTTAGATCCTAAGTATTTTAAACAAGGATATGGCACGGCAATACTTCAAAGTTTAATTCGAGACCATAATGTTAGGTATGTGGATGTAAACAAAGATAACCCCGGTGCCTTGGCATTTTATCGTAAGAATGGATTCATAAAATATGATGAATCTGCAAAGGATGGACAAGGTAGGGATTATCCAATCGTGCATCTTAAATTGTAAATGGTTTTACTTCTTCCATGCCATTAATAATTCAGTATGGTTTGTTTTATCAATATTGGCGTCGATTTTTATGAAACCTAAATCCGTATAAAAATGAACGGCGCGAGGGTTTTCTTTAAATACTTTTAAAGATAAATAATCATATTCAGATTGTAAATGCTTAATGAGTGCATGCCCAATCCCTTGGTCTCGAAATTCTTCTTTTACAAACAAGCCGGCTATGTAAGTGTCATTAAGCCCGCAAAATGCGACAATGTCCTTACCATTTTTATAAACGTAAACCTCAGCATCCTTAAGAGCGTCAAGTACAGTAGTATAGTTGTCTATCCAATAAAAACTATCAATAAAGGTATGTGTATCTAAATTTGCATTAAGCCAAATATTGCCTAATACTTTTATTGTTTTGCGATTTTTCTTTTTTAAATGTTCAATCATAGTAGACACCAACTTTAAATGTTTAATAGGTTATATCAAAGTGATAAAGGTATTAATGCAAGCCTTGGAAAGGCACTTGTCTAAAGATACGAATTCGATTCGTTCGTCACCATAAGCGGTGATTGCGATAGTCAATGAAGATAATCCGATTAGGTATTAATCACAAAATATCTGATGATGTACATCTCTAGTATTTGATTCACTATTACCCTAAATTTACGTGTATTGTTCTGAAATGAACATATTCATAAGAAAAATTCACTAAATATTAATTAAATCGATAATTATAAGAGGTTTTTTTAAATATTTTTAAGCGGTTTCACAAAATTGTTACATGCATGACCGTTAAAATATGTTACTTTATACTTAAACAAAATAAATTCATTTTATCCACTGACGTTCAATCTTTATCCTTATAGAGATTGAGCGTTTTGTTTATTAACGCAAAAAAAGAGTGAAATCTAATGATTTCACTCTTTTTATGGAATGTTTATGTGCGTTATGCGAAACTTATTTTTTAGTTAAGTCGATGATGAATTTAACAAGTTCAATAATACCAGAAATGATTCCCATTTTGAGTACCTCCTTATTAAATGTTAAATAAAGTATAACGTGACTTTGAATATCTGTGGGCGATAGTTCCTAACTCAATGAAAGCATTTCGTATTCGTTAGATTTCAGACAATTAGTAACGATAAATCATGCCTATCTGAATGATTAAAGGTCGATATTAATATTGGATAAATAAAATACCCTTCGAATACGTTAATAGATTGACTTTTTAGCAATAATTTTTTATATTGTATGTATTGTGCTGAATTTTTACATAGGTCTTTATCAAGCAGTTGTGCAAGGGTACGTAGTACTCATTGTTCAATTGAAGGATGAGACATATGGTTGATGATACATATAAGGTAGCTTGAAAGAGCATTTATACATATTAAGTAAATGAGTTCTCATAGAAACCTACAATAGTTAGTAAATATCTGATATCTAAGGATAAAACTAGACTATTGTAGGTTTTTTCTTATATTGTTAATAGTATAAGGGAACTTTTTAATGAAATAGATTGAAGACATGGAGGAGCGGCAATGTTAAGTTCAGGTTTTTTACTAACATTATTTTTCGTAACGCTTGTCATTGCAGTGTTAAGTGGCTTGATTTTTTTAGTGCCATCGGTTCCTGTAAAATACATACGTTTACATTTAACTTTACTTCTATTACCTGTCATTGTAGGAGTAATTGGCTTAATCACTATTAATGGCAGAGATATCGTAGGCATCTTTGCTCTAGACAAATTAGCTTGGTTAGTAGGTGCCTTTGTACTCGCTTTAGGGTTTATAATTCAAAAATTCTCTACACGTTACTTATTAGGTGATCGTAATTATCGTAAATACTTCCCGTTATACACATTTACAACGGTATTTGCGTCTGTAGGTTGGCTAAGTAATGATTTACGTTTAATGGTTATTTGTTGGGGATTGACATTATTTTGTTTAACGCAACTGATTCGACTCAATCGTTCATGGAAAGTACCAGCTGAAGCAGCAAAGGTTTCTGCACGATCATTTATCATTGGCTGGATAGCATTACTTTTAGCTGTCGTTGTATTTTATATTGGTACAGGCGATTGGGTTATCGATCCATCACAAGATTATGATGTTGCAATGAGTTATGGACTGAAATTAATTGTAGATTTATTACTCGTTATTGCAGTTATTATTCCAGCAGCACAGTATCCATTCCAAAGCTGGTTAATTGAATCTGTTGTAGCACCCACACCTGTTTCTGCAATTATGCATGCTGGTATTGTAAATGCAGGTGGCATCATTTTAACGCGTTTTTCACCTGTGTTTGATAATAGTATTGCCTTAACGTTATTACTTGTTATTTCAAGTATTTCTGTACTTATCGGTTCAGGAATTAGCTTGGTGCATGTTGATTATAAAAGACAGCTTGTAGGTTCAACAATGAGCCAAATGGGCTTTATGCTTGTACAATGTGCGTTAGGTGTTTATTCTGCTGCGATTATTCACTTGATTTTACATGGTGTCTTCAAAGCAACGCTATTCTTACAATCAGGATCAATTGTTAAACGTTTTAATATTCCAACACCACCTAATGTTAAACGTTCTTATGCTTGGACAGTGTTAGGGAGAACATTAGCAATTGTTATTGCAGTTATTTTCTTTTTAACAAGTTCGCATACACCTTATACATTAATTAGTGCATTTATTTTAGCATGGTCGTTATCTGTATCGTGGAATCAAATGGTTGCGCTAAATAGAGGAATGATGGGTAGGATGATTGGCATCGCAATGCTCATCATTGTAGCGCTTGTTTATGTTGTGACGCATGACGTATTTGTCAATATTTTAAGTAATGTATATATGGTTGCGCCACACCCACCATTCATTAGCGTGATCATTTGTATTGCCATTCTAGTATTAGGTAGTATCTTTAGCATTTGGGTAGCACGTCGTCGTTCGTCAACAGCTTTTGCTAAAGTATATTTATGGCTTGTGAAAATTGGGGAAGCAAAATTTAAATCGGTTGAAAGTCATCCGAACTATTTAAAAAAATATTTATAAGAGGTGGAATCAAACATGACTATAACTAAATTTAACATAGAGGACACAGTCAAAGCGGCACGTCGTGTGATTACACCACTATCTCCGATCTCTATCTTTGCTGCACGTAATCCATGGGAGGAAATGGAACATGAAACGTTTGATCAAGTTGCTCAATGGTTTAAACATGTTCGCGATATAGATTTGTACCCAAGTCATGCATCGGTGATGACTGCTTTGGAAAATGGCGAGATAGATCAAACACTCGTAGAAGCAGACGTTCAACAAGCTATTAAAGCTTACGATACATCAGTGCCAAAATCACATATTGATACTTATTGTAAGAACGCAATGCGCATTAAGGATGTGCCTACAAACCTAATTACTAAAGAAGCCTACTTAAAGATTGAAGTATCTAAGCTTAAACGTGTATTTGAAGATGAACCTTTTAAATACGCACGTTCAAAAAGTGCGAATGCGTTTAATGCTAAAGGTGAATCTTTAATGGATGAACTGAATACACATATTATTAAGTGGTCTAAATTATATTTGGATAACTTCCAATCAAGTTGGACAATGCCGAAAAGAGAAGAAGGATTTTATATCTCTTGGTTGCATCTCGCACAGCATGATCCCATGTTGAGTAAGACGCAACGTAAAATGGTTAAAACATTACCTCAAGATTATAGAGAAGCTTTAATTATGGCATTGAACCACTTAGATATAGCGGAAGATGAACGAGAGTCTTATTTAACAGGACATTTCTTATCGTTACCAGGTTGGGCTGGAATGATGTATTATCGTGCCGAACAACATGAGCATGAAGCGGACTTATTAACACAGTATCTTGCTATACGATTAACGATGGAATGTATTTTATTAGATACTGAAAAAATGAGTCGCCCGGCAGTCTTAAATGTGGAAAGACGAATTAAAGAATTGGTAAGTAAGTGGTTATATTATGGAGAAATGTCTATTGATGATTGGGCATCGATGTCCATTGAAGATCAGTTAGAACATTTAAGATTCGCACATGATTTTAACCCGCTTTATTTCAAAAAATTATGGCTTGAAGCATGGGAAGAAACACATGAACGTGAGTTAGTGGAAGCGATATATGATAAATCTGTTAAACCAGTTAAACAAGAAACACAAGTTCAATTAGCCTTTTGTATTGATGTGCGTTCTGAACCATTCCGTCGTCATTTAGAAAGTGAAGGACCATTTGAAACAATCGGCATTGCAGGTTTCTTTGGACTTCCAATTAGAAAAGAAGTGCTAGATGAACAATTTACACATAATTCATTGCCTGTTATGGTACCGCCGGCTTATGCCATTAAAGAGTACGCGGATCGTCATGCTCTAAATACGTATAATCAACAGCAACATTCGGTTACATCTATGTTCTATACATTTAAATTGATGAAACATAATGTTTTACCAAGTTTACTATTACCAGAGTTAAGTGGACCATTTTTAAGTTTGAATACGATTGCGAGTACATTGATGCCGAAAAAGACAGGGCATTTTGTTCGTAATTTTACCAAGAATTGGTTGAAAAAACCTGAAGCTAAACTAACAATAGATCGTGAACATGAAGTTTATAGTGATTTACCAATCGGTTTCACAGAAGAAGAACAAGTTGCCTTTACAAGACAAGCATTACAATTGATGGATTTAACGACGAACTTTGCCCCTTTAATTGTATTAGGGGGTCATGGAAGTGTGTCTAATAATAATCCGTACCATGCCTCGCTAGAATGTGGTGCTTGTGGCGGTGCATCAAGTGGCTTTAATGCTAAATTATTAGCAATGATGTGTAACTTGCCTCACGTACGTAAAGCTTTAAAAAGTGAAGGTATAGTGATTCCAGATTCAACGGTCTTTGTGGCTGCAGAGCACAAGACGTCTATCGATGACTTAGAATATATTTATATGCCTGAATTAACGAAAGAAGCACAACATGCATTGGATATGTTAAATGAAGCTATGCCGCGTGTAAGTTATAAGGCAAATTCTGAACGTCTAGCTAATCTTCCTGGCTTAGATCAAGAACATTTGAAAGACCCAGTGGCAGAAGCACATCGCTTTGCGAATGACTGGAGTGAGATTCGTCCAGAATGGGGCTTAGCACGTAATGCGGAATTTATTATTGGCCAACGTAGTATTACTGCTGGTGCTGATTTAGAAGGGCGTGCTTTCTTACATAATTATGATTGGAAGAAAGATGCTGATGGACAATTATTAAACACAATTATTTCAGGACCAGCGCTAGTAGCCCAATGGATTAATTTACAATATTACGCATCGACGGTTGCGCCGCATTTTTACGGAAGCGGAAATAAAACGACGCAATCAGTTACGTCTGGTGTCGGTGTCATGCAAGGGAATTCAAGTGATTTACTTGCCGGGTTGCCTTGGCAATCAGTTATGGCAGCGGATAACAAGATTTATCATTCTCCAATTCGATTATTGGTCGTTATTCAAGCGCCAGATCAATATATCAAAGACTTACTTGAGAATAATGTTAAGTTCAAACAGAAAGTGGATAATCACTGGGTACGTTTGGCTAGTATTGATGAGAACGATAGCTGGAAAGACTGGTAGGGAGTTCGGTTTTTCCGAAAAAAATGATAAAATAAGGTTAATCAATCAATAGGAGATAAAAGATTAATCATGGCTAAATCTAAAGGTGCTTATGAGGCAGAAATTAGTAAAGCAATTACTCAATGGGAAAAGGACTTTCTCGGACGTGGCTCACTCTCAGTAAAAACGGATATATTACGCGATATGATTATCGTCAATTTGCAAGGCGTATTAACACCAGCCGAGTATAGAGTATGTAAAACGCAAGAAGGTTTACTTAACATTAAACGTACGCGTTCAGAACTTGTGGAATCCGGTCAAGACGATTTAATGCAATTAATCTTAGATATTACTGGGGTTAGTGTAAGTAGTTTCCATAGTGATTTAAGTACGATTACAGGTGAACGTGTGATTGTATTTAAACTAGATACTAATTTGGAAAAGCAACTTTAATATTCAACAACAAGCATTGTAATATAAATTTAGAAAAGTACCCTATCTAGTCAGCAATAGAAACTGACCTTCAGGGTACTTTTCATTTATATGAAGGTTAATGGATGCATGATTCATTTATATTTTATAATTTCTAATTAAGAGATTATTTTAGTGGTTTAGTGTACAATTTACACAAAGGTAATCTAGGAGTTGAAAGTGATGCGCGTAAATGAATTTAAACAACCAATCGGAGAAGCATTAGATGGTTTTATGACGCCGCCTTTTCCTAATAAGCAATTATTAGAAGGGCATTATGGTAGCTTAGCAAAGTTAAATAGTCATCACACAGATGATTTGTATGACGTGCTATGTGATGTTGAATCAAGACACATTTGGACGTACCTTTATGAAGGCCCTTTTGATTCTAAGTCGGAATTTGAACAATACATTAACCAACTGATTGATAGTGAAGATAAATATTTCTTTACGATTATAGATAAGGTGCAGTACAAACCTCTAGGCATTGTGGCATTGATGCGCATAAATCCAGAACAAGGATCGATAGAAGTGGGCAATATCATTTATTCTAATCAATTACAGCAAACACGTGTAGCTACAGAAGTTCAATATTTGTTAGCAAAATATGTATTTGAACAATTAGGTTACAGACGATATGAATGGAAATGTGATAATTTAAATGCGCCTTCTAAGCATGCTGCACAACGATTTGGCTTTACATACGAGGGATTATTTAGACATTCTAATATTTGTAAAGGTCGTAATCGTGATACGGCTTGGTTCTCAATGTTAGATAGCGAGTGGCCAGATGTGAAATTAAGATTCGAACATTGGCTTGCACCGTCTAATTTCAATAAGGATGGACAACAAATTAAACATTTAAATGACTTTTAATGAAGTGAATTAAATGACTGCGAATTACAGAAAACAATGAAATTAGGGACTGATGAACGTATGATGAAACAAAAAAGAGAAATATCACCTATGACGACGGTACCTATGTTCATGATTGGGTTAATTATTTTTATTATTGTAGCAATAAATGTCAGTCGTGATACATTAATGGTTCAATATATCGATAAAGGATCATTACATTGGCTAACCGATTATTTTGGTGAACCAGAACGCAGGTTTGGTGACGGCCTTTGGCATAATTTTATGACGTTTTGTGCTGAAATAGGAGAAGTAAAATCTGTTATCTATATCACGTTATTTTTAGCTATCATTTTATTATTTAAACATTTTAAACTAGCTATTTGGATGCTTTTAACGGTATCAAGTGGTACGTTATTAAATTATTTGATTAAACAGCTAATTGAAAGACCACGTCCATATAATCATTTGATGCGAGATCATGGTTATTCATTTCCAAGTGGCCATTCTAATGCGAGTACGCTACTTGCGTTAATGTTACTCATTATCTTAATTCCACTAATCAAGTTTAAAGCTATCAAGATCATAATCAGTATTATAACCATTATCGTATGGATAGGTGTATTGTGTTGCCGACTATATTTTCATGCGCATTATATAACGGATGTAGTTGGAGGTGTGACATTAGCTGTGGTGTGGATAGCATTGTTTTTAATGATATTACCACTGTTTAACCTTAATCTTCGTCATAAATCTAATAATAATGAATAGGACAACATCTTTTTAACAAAGGGGAGATGGCAATGCCAAAAGATAAAGCATGTACTTTAGTTCTTGGTGGAGGCGGTATTACAGGGATTGCATGGGAATCAGGCGTCTTAGCTGGAATGATTGAAAGTGGTGTGAGTTTAGATTTAGCAGATAGAATCATTGGCACATCAGCAGGATCATTTGTGGGTGCAGTACTGGCGAATGGTGATGATATGCGCACATATTACTATGAATTAAATGAGCGCAGAGATGATAGTGATCGGGCGACGGTTTCTTCAGATATTTATCGTTTATGGCAGAATGCCTTTATTGTAGGTCGTGATGATGCTGCAAAAGTAGGGCAAATGATGGGAGACATTATATATACGAGACCCTCTCGTGTTGATTTATCTAAACGTAAGCAAGCCATACGACAGCGTTTAGGAGATGTAGGGTGGCACGATAATTTAGAGATTACCGCTATGAATGCTAAAACAGGTGAAGTTACTACATTTCATTCACATAGCGATGTGACACTTGAAGAAGCTGTGACAGCAAGTGGCGCAGTACCAGGTATTTGGCCGCATATACGTTTGAATCATCGTGACTGGATTGATGGGGGCATGGTTTCTCCTACTAACGCAATGTTAGCAGAAGGTGCTGATAGCATCATTATATTGGCACCATTAGCGGATGGCTTAGGTATGATACCGGGGGCATTTGATGATGCTAAACGATTGCGTGAACATAGCCATGTTCTAGTGATAAGTCCAGATAGTAAGAGTAGAGCAGAAATTGGAGATAACATTTATAATCCTAATAACATCTTAAAAATAGGAAATGCGGGTTATGAGCAAGGCAAATCCCTCGCACAACGCGTTCATATGGAATTTAGCGAGTGGGTTGAATGATTTTTCACATTTAAGACTACGCGCAATGTCATTATGTGTTTATTTTTAAAATAAGGAGAGATTAAGAATGAAAGTAAAATCACCACGTCCTATTCATTTGCAAGGGACACGCGAAGAAGCAGTATTATTGCTGCATTCATTTACTGGTACAATTCGTGATATTAAGCCATTAGCACAAACACTTAATAATGAAGGGTACACATGTTACGCACCTAATTACAAAGGACATGGGTTACCACTCGACCAGTTTACACAATATACTGTTCATGATTGGTGGAATGATGTTCTTGATGGTTATCAATTCCTAAGAGATGCAGGATATGACACAATTTATGCAACTGGCGTATCTTTAGGCGGTCTATTCACTTTAAAATTAGCTGAAACGGTAGATGTTGCCAAAATTGCAGTTATGTCCGCACCAAGTGAAAAGGAAGAAGCGGGTATTGTATGGCGTATGGAACGTTACGGACAACGTATGAATGAGTTGATGAATGTAGATGGTGATGCTGCACAGGCACAGCTAAATTATATAGAAGACTATCGCCCTAGCGTTCGTGTATTTAAAGATTTTATTTCAAATATTACTGCTCATTTAGGCGATATTACAACACCGGCAAGCATTCTTTATGGAGAAAAGGATGAACAATCTTATCAAGATAGCGCACATTATATTTATGAACATATTAATAGTGCAGATAAAGATTTAACACCTCACCCTTTATGTAAACATCTTATGACACATGGTGAGGGTAGTGATAAAGTAGAATCACAAATTGCAGAATTTTTTATGACTAACTAAATGGAGTGTAAAGAATGAAACGTACATTTTTATTAACATACATAACGACGTCTGGTAAAAATTATACTGAATTTAAAACATTTCAAAATGGCCCTGATCATGATACATGCGTACAACGTCTTATTGATGAATTTGATGAACTGGCTTATTTATTTTTAAAAACGGGCCAACAATCGCATTATATTAACATTGATCATATTGAAAGTTTAAGCATTCAAGAAGTCATGGACGGACAAGAAGTGATGTACGATTTTGAAGATTAATCTATTCATTAACCGCATAATATAAGTAGTATATATTTTGAAATACTGGATAATCATTGTCTGGATACAAACTATTTTATTAATGAAGAAAATTAGAAATACATTGCCCATCCCCAGCTTGCTTAGCTTGTAAAATCACTTTCATGATTTTTTGTGTTGAGGCCCGCCCGCAAGGGTGACTAGAACTGAGAAAAGCTTGATTTAAGCGCCTTCTCAGTTCAGTCAGCTACTGCGAATTTGCTAAATAGCATTATTATATTATTTATATCCCAGACTGTTTTTTCTTTCATGAACAAACTCATTGATGTATATTGTGATTTTTATCAATTATTTTGATACTATTAGGGACGATGAATAACATAACGTCCTGAATATGTTGATAAAGTACAAACAATGATCCGCCTTGAATGTTAAATGGGGGGCGTAAACCTGAATCCCTCATCCTCAAATACAATATAACCACCTATAACTTCTATACCTTTCCAATAATTAGCGCTAATTTTTTTACGAAGCAATGTCGTTATACTCCTTCGTTCATCATTAGGATTAGTTAAATTTTACTATAAATTTAAAAAAATAAAAAAACTATGTATATTGCACTTATAAGCAAGACATGTTACAGTATTACTTAAGTGCATAAACGCTTTAACGCGCTAAAGGGAGTGAAACGATTGAGCAAAGAATCACAATGGAAGACATCAACTGGATTTATTTTAGCGAGTGCGGGATCGGCGATTGGCTTGGGCGCAATGTGGAAATTTCCGTACATGGCAGGCATCTATGGTGGTGGTGCTTTTCTACTGCTATTCTTAATATTTACTATATTTGTAGGATTACCACTATTAATTATGGAATTTACAGTAGGTAAGATGGGGAGAACTTACACTACTCAAATATATAGCAAGTTAACTGGTAAGAAATGGCTAAATATTATTGGGTGGAATGGTAATTTAGCAGTATTCATATTATTTGGTTTTTACAGTGTTATAGGTGGATGGATCATTATTTATATCGGTAACGTGATATTACAAATGTTATCTATCGAGAAGACATCTTTAACCAGCATTAATTTTGAAGCAATTATTAGTAATCCATGGTTAACCGTTTTGGGCCAAGGGATTTTTATCTTTTTAACGATGATTATCGTAATGTTAGGCGTTGAAAAAGGATTAGAAAAAGCATCAAAAGTGATGATGCCGTTGTTATTTATTTTTCTAATTATAGTTGTGGTGAAATCCTTAACTTTAGACGGTGCGGTAGACGGTGTTCGCTATATTTTACAACCACGTTTAGAAGATATTTCTATGGAAGGTATATTATTTGCGTTAGGGCAATCATTCTTTACATTATCGTTGGGAACAACGGGAATGATCACTTACGCTAGTTACGCGCCTAAAGAAATGACTATTAAGTCATCAGCAATTTCAATTGTGATTATGAATATTTTAGTATCCGTACTAGCTGGCTTAGCTATATTCCCAGCTTTGAAGACATTTGGCTACGAACCTCAAGAAGGTCCAGGCTTATTATTTAAAGTATTACCTTTAGTGTTTAATCAAATGGGTTTTGGTGTTACGTTTTACTTCTTATTCTTAATCTTATTTTTATTTGCAGCATTAACATCATCTATTTCATTATTAGAATTAAACGTATCAAACTTTACTAAAAATGATAATTCTAAACGTAAATCTGTAGCGTTTATCGCAAGTATACTGATATTAATGATTAGTATTCCAGCGACTTTATCGTTTAGTAGTTTAAGCGATATTAAGTTTGGTGCAGGAACAATTTTTGATAATATGGATTTTGTCGTATCAAATATTTTAATGCCTTTAGGTGCGCTTGGAACAACGCTAGTAGTGGGTCAATTGTTGGATAAAGATGCCTTAAAAGAAAGTTTCGGACGCGACAAGTTCAAATTCTTTGCACCCTGGTATTTTTTAATTAAATTTGTCATGCCAGTCGTTATCATACTTGTGTTTATCGTTCAGTTATTCTAAGAAATATATTGAAAACAGGGGTCTGGGACATAAATAATATAATGAAGCTATTTTGCAAATTCGCAGTAGCTGACTGAACTGAGAAGGCGCTTAATTCAAGCTTTTCTCAGTTCTAGTCATCCTTGCGGGCGGGGCTCCAACAAAGAGAATTTCACTAAGAAATTCTACAAGCAAAGCAAGTTGGGAGTCGGGGCCCCAACACAAAAAATCACGAAAGTGATTTTACAAGCTAAGCAAGTTGGGGTCGGGGCCCCAGCAAAGAGAATTTCATCAAGAAATTCTACAAGCAAAGCAAGCTGGGAGTGGACGACGAATTTAAAAGAATTCTGTCCCACTCCCATTCAAGAAGCTGAAAAACTGGGAAAGATGAATAAAAA
>NZ_JAESMI010000075.1:0-9808 GCF_017893095.1 Staphylococcus sp. GDX8P80P
CAGCTAATCTTAGTATGTTTACATATCTCCAATCTAAAACATTGTCTTCTAATTCCTCAATCGGCATGGAGATTGCTCCAGGGAAATAGCCACTTTCATATTCTTCTGTGGGACGCACATCTAATAATAATAGTTCACCATTTTCAACTGGAGAGAGATAGTGAACAAAAACAGAAGCCTGTTCAAGGATTGAAGTACAATGATTGAAAAAACGTGCATTTCAGTATTTTAGAATGCATGTTTTGTTGGCATATAAACGTATAACATAATCATCTATGTAAACATTATATACGCGATTAGGAGTGTCACACTAGATAGACAAATTGAAGTAATAAAGATAACGATAGAAGGTTTAAGTGCGCTTGAGATGACGTCTTTTAAAACGATATTTAACCCCAAAGCGACCATTGCCATTAACATACATAACGTTGTGATGACATTAATAATATTCATCAACATTGAAGGTATAGGGATAAACGTATTTATACAAGCCATTAAAATAAAGCCAATTAGAAAATAAGGAATATGAACTTTTTGTTGTTGTTGATCTGAATTTGATTGATAACGCATATACAGAATTAAGACAATACTTAATGGAATGAGTAAAAAAACACGACCTAATTTTCCAAGTAAAGCAAACGTCATTGTCTCTGGTCCACCAATACCTGCTGCTAAAACGACTTGAGCGATTTCATGTAAACTTATACCTGCCCAAGCGCCATAAGTTATCGCAGGTATTTTAAAAATAGCCTCGATGGCTGTATACATTAGCGCAAATATAGTTCCAACTAGCGCAATAATACCTACACTGATTGCGGTGTCTTTTTCTTTAGATTTTAAAATTGGTGCTGTAGCAGCAATAGCTGCAGCGCCACATACACCTGTACCGATACCAAGTAGTATAGAGATATCTTTATTTCCTTTAAGCATACGATTTAAAATTAAAGTTAAACTAATTGAGAAGATAATGACGAATATATCAATTAGTAATAATTTCCAGCCTTTGCCTAGAATATCTCCCATATTTAGTTTTAATCCATATAAGATAATCGCAAATTTTAATAAACGCTTCGATGCAAAAGTAATACCAGGACGAAGATGTTCTGGATAACCTTTGATTTGGCGGTATATCATCGCACAAATGATTGCAATAGCTAAAGCCCCAATTGTATGTAAAATAGGAAATTGAGCTAATATATAACTGGTAATTGCAATCACAAATGTAAATATAATGCCTTTTATAAATGACGCTTGCGTTAATGATTTCATATGTATTTCTCACCTCAATATGAAATCTTAGCACGTTATCGTTATAACGTTAAATAAATAATTAGTATAGTATCTATATCAAAAATGATATATTAGACTTGAAGGAGAATGATACATGGATCCGTATAAGGTATTAATTGAAGTAATCAAAACAGAAAGTTTTACTAGAGCAGCAGAAAATTTATATACGTCACAACCGTCTGTTAGTCGAGATATTAAACGTCTAGAATTAAAATATAATGTAAATATATTTGAATTTAAGTCTCCATATTTAAAACTAACGAATGATGGAGAAAAGCTTTTACAATATGCATTGCAACGGGAAAGTATTGAACAAGAATTATGGCAAAATTTAGCATCTGAATCCGAAACCATCGCAGGCACGCTAACGGTCGGAAGTAGTTATACATATGGTGAATATTTATTATCAGAAAAACTCACCATCCTTATGCAACAACATCCGAAGTTACATATTCATTTACGTATTAATAATTCAGATTCTGTTATAAACGATATTAAACACAATAGAGTAGATATTGGTATTGTAGAAAAAGATATTCAAGATAATGCGATAGAATGTAAAACAATAATTGAAGATGAAATGGTGTATATTTATAAAAAATCAATTAAACCTAGAATGGATATATGCTTCGTTAGAGAAAAAGGATCAGGAACGAGATTTTATCAAGAGGCAGGACTTTCCGAACTAAAATTAAATCCCTATTTAGTAGAAATTAATAATATTAGTATTATTAAACAAATGGCAGAGGCTGGAAATGGATTTGCTATTATTTCCAAATCAGCAATTAATCCTGAAGATTATGAAAATTTAGTGATAAAAACACTTAATGTGAAACGTCATTATTATCTAGTTAAACATGTTGATAAATATATCGATAAAAATATTAGAACTGTCATTGAAACGATTATGGAATAATATATATAAGATGTGGAGGGGGACAAAATTTATCTTAAATGCGCTGTCTCCAGTGTGCTTAGCTTGAGCAATGTCTTAATGAAATACTCTCTGTTGGGCGCCTCAATCACAAGGATGACTAGAACTGGGACAAGCTTGACTTAAGTGCCTTCTTAGTTCAGTCAGTTACTGCGAATTTGCAAAATAGCATTATTATATTATGTATGTTTCAGACTCCAATTTTTTATTGTCGCGGTGAGGAATATAATGTGTCATTTTTTAATTTCAAGCATTTTATGCTAATGCAAAATAGAATGGAATTTAAGCTTTTAATAAAAATACATATAATTGTGTTACTATATATGTAATTTACCGAATAATTTGACAATTTTAACTGGAGGCGATATCGATGATGTTTGGTTATCAAGTGAATGAACATGTGACGTTAAAAATATTAGAAGAGCGTGAAGCGGATCAACTTTTCAACTTAGTAGATAGCAATCGTGATTATTTAGGCGAGTTCTTGCCATTTGTCGAATATACAACTGATGTTGCGCACAGTAAGACATTTATTCAGTCGGCGTTACAACAATTTACGCGTGGTGACGGCTTTCATTGTGGCATATGGTATGACGATGAACTTGTAGGTGTCATCGGCTTGCATTATTTAGACCTTGTTAACAAACGTACGTCTATCGGTTATTATTTGGCTGAGCATTTTCAAAAAAAGGGAATTATGACGGCATGCACAAAGGCGTTGATTCGCTACGTGTACGAAACGTTTGATATTAACCGCGTAGAAATTCAAATGTCGACACGAAATCCGAAAAGTAGGGCCATACCTGAACGACTTGGTTTTACGCAAGAGGGTGTGTTGAGAAGTAACGAACGTTTACGTGGCAAGTTCTCGGATAGTTATGTGTATAGTTTGTTGAGAGAAGAGTATTATAATTAAGCATTTTATACTTATCAGTTCGATTTGACGTTGGATTTAAGTTATTCTACATTTGAACCAACGGTCTTTAATCATAAATTGATAAGGCGTTTTGATACATAAACAAAAAGAATATAAATGAAGAACCTAAATGGTGTATCGTTTTTAATTATACTTCAACTATATTTCTTTTATTGGCATAATAAGTGTTATTTTTCTTCCTTTCTTTGATATCATGAAAAATATTGTCCCACTATTTTTCATGATGAGATTATTAATTAACATCATTCCAAATATTTATATGAAGAATATTTTCATTGTATATTTCTCTTCATATTAATAATAATTAAAATAATTATTTGATAAATTACACATTATCTTGAACAAAGAAAATAACGCTAAGATACGCTCACCTTTGAATAAGAGCGTATCTTAGCGTTTTTGTATAAATTTAAATATTATATGATTATAATTTAGCTTGCCATTTATCTGTCCAGACTAAATCATTTGGCACGCCTTTGAAATCTGACTCGCCCATGATTTTATCTACAACGGTTTCTAATGTTGTTTTATTTGAATGGTACGCGTTGATATAGGCTTTGACCATTGTTGCATCATGTAAGTGTGTTGTGAAATTGAGTGATGTAAAGACGGTAGGCACTTCATGAACGTACCATGGAATTTCGTTACTCATTGCAGTTGACCATCGGATGCGATAGTTATTTTCAGCAGCGTATCCAACGATATTTGCGAATACGAGTGCAGCATCAACGTTATCACGATATTCTAATGTTTTACCTTTTACACGTGTAGAGCCATCATTAACTGTCACATTAAATCCACGATCTTCTAGAATAGATACTAAGTTATGTTCGACAGTGTCATCTGATTTGTAAATACCATTTTTCTCACCTTCGATAATATACAAGCGTATATTCTTGTGTGTTTCAGGGCGTATTGGTAATTGATCTAATGTGTTCTTCACTAATGTGATGCCTAAATCGGCAGCTTCTTGTTGCATTGCCAAGTGTTCATCACAACCGATAACGCTAAGTTCGTCTTCATTTTTAAGTAGTGTACCCTGTGCTTGCTTTTTAGGTAAATGTATTTTAGCTTTTAGTCCTAGAATACGTCTTACAGCATCATTTAGACGGTCGTCAGTGATCACGCCGTCTTGATAACCGTTTAACATGAACTGGAAGTCTTCTTCTAAATCATTGAAGAATAAGAACATATCGCAACCGGCAGCAATCGCTTGAGGCACATAGTCTTCACGTTTCATGGCTGCAGTCATACCTAACATATGACTTGCGTCTGTTACGACTAAGCCATTAAAAGCTAAGTCGTCTTTTAATAAATCGGTAATTAATTCTTTAGATAATGTTGCTGGTAAAATGTCTTTGTCTGCTAACTCAGGATTGAGTTTTTTAGAATAATGAGGTAATGCAATATGACCTGACATGATCATTTCCACCCCATTATTAATGTGATTTTCATAGACTTTTCGGAAACTTTGATCCCATTCATCTGTTGTCATTTCATTTACACCTAATACAAGGTGCTGATCGCGTTCTTCAGTACCGTCACCCGGGAAATGTTTAATACAAGTGATCATATCTTGTGTTTCATTAAAGCCATTAATAAAGGCATTGGTATATTTAATCACGGTTTCTGCAGTTGTTCCATATGCACGTGTGTTCACAATTGTGTTACGCCAATTTTTTAAAATATCAACGCAAGGATCAAAGTTAATGTTAACGCCAAGTGCTTGTGATTCTCGACCAGATACGTAACCTGCATTATAAGCGACTTTACTGTCTTGAGCGGCTTCACATTGAGCTGCTGAAGCGATATACGTACCGTTTTTACAAGCTCCATTGCCACCAGAGTCACAGTTTGCAGCGACAAGTAAAGGCACTTTACTATGTTGTTGTAAATCGTTTAATAGCGCTTGAACTTGTTGCTTGTTTCCGCCTTGATAGCGGGCACCACCGATATGATATCGATTTAAAATATCTTTATTTGTATACTCAGAATCGTTAAAGTCGCCATCTTCTTCTAATGAAAATAAATTAAAGAATAATTGTCCTATTTTTTCTTCATCAGTTAAATGTGACAATGTCTCTTCAACCCATTGAATTTGTTCGTCATTTAAAAAGTAAGGTTTAGCTTTCAAATCTACTCGTGCCATAGTTATCATGCTCCTTTTCTAGTCAAAATTATTATAAAATTGTTGAATTACATGTTCTTGAATAGTATTATCAAACTGATTATTAATGAATAAATTTAAGTATTTGTCTTTAAATTCAAGCCAAGATGTCGCTTCGTTTCCAGCTAAAATTGGATAGAATAACACATCATTATCTTGTGCCGCTTGCATATCGCCTTTAGCATCACCTAGAACGAGTACTTGATTTGCATCGTATAAACGTTTGAGTTGATTAATGCAATGTTTTTTTGTGCCAGCTTCTTGCGCGAAGATGCTAGTTATAAAAGGTGTGAGTTGGTGTTCAGTCCATTCTGTCTCAACTGCTGATAGGTTTGCAGATGAAACAATCACAATATCTGCGTTATGATAGGCGCGCTTTAAAGCGTCATATACATATTCAAAAGGACCAATACTCGGAAGTCGTTGGATGAGTTGATTAACGCGGTTTGACCAGTCTAACGCTAAACGTAAACCTTTTTTATCAGGGTTAGCTTCAATATCTTGTTGCAATTGTGGATTTGAGAATGTCGCCGTCGTATCTACCCATGCTTTAATGTCATCGTAGCCATCTACAGTTCGACCTTGTTGATGCAATTCAGTTAATATTTTTTCAAGTCCTTGAAATCGATTAATACCACGTGTGATTTCATATAGGTTAAATTGATTCCAACGATTTAATACGTCATCTTTGATATCGTCTAGATTCCAAATATCAAGTAGTGCTGGTCCAAATGCACGTTCATGTTTAATGGTCATTGTATCCATGCCACAGCCATCTGAGTCTACGCAGATAAGGTGATCATGTTGTGGTTGAAAATGTTCTAGTGTGTAATTCAATGTTTTCAATCCTTTCTTGTAATAGTCATAAATGAGGGTGATTAATATGATAAATCGAGAAGTTTTTGGTATTTTACAAACGCATGCGTTTGAACTATTAATGGTATCTCTTGAACGATATGATTTGGAAGATCTCAAGCATGTAAGTAGTCACTTGAAATCGCCTTTTACCAATACAAAGAGCAAACGCTATAAAGCAGAACTACAAAAACTTTTAGAAAATATGAAAAGTAATATGATTTACCACTATGTGAATCAATTTGATGCACACTTTTTAATGTTTAAATATCGAAAATCGCATCAAGTGATTATATTAGGTCCATTTTTACTTCAAAGACCGAGTGAAAATAAATGTCTCGAAATGCTTCAAGAAGTCCAAATTAAACATTCCAAACTTACCATCTTAAAACAATATCTTCTGCAAATACCGGTTTGTCAGTATAGCCAAGCGCTCAATATGACGCATCTAGCTGTTCGATATTTAAAAAATAGAAATATTCATTATAGTGTTGAAGATATTGATTTTAGCTTTCATCGTAACCCAGAATCACACGCCAAAGATAAGGCACAATATGAATTTACATTTAATAAGATTAAAGAACGCTACGATATTGAAAATAGAATGCTGACTGCCATACAGAATGGTAATGCTGATGAAGCACTCAATTTATTTAAATTAATGAAAGTTTCAGTATCTGGCATACGACGCGTCACAGATGATTTATTAAATCATAAGTATAGAGGGTTTCTTGTTAATACGTTATGTCGGAAAGCCATTGAAAAGGCTAACGTCAATTTATTGACCATCAATGATATCTCAGGGAAGTATGCTGCAGAAATCGATGATGCCACTGACATTGAAGACTTAGATCACGTAATGGAAAACCTCATTTATGAGTATGCACAGACCGCATTAAAGGTTAAATCTCTTAAGTACAGTGCTAACATTAATACTGTCATTCAACACATCAAAATTAATTTGGATCGTCCACTTTGTCTAAATGAATTGGCTGATTTAGTTGGGTTGGCACCATCATACCTGTCAAGATTGTTTAATCAGGAAACGGGACAATCTGTTTCGCAATATATTATGCAATTACGTGTTGAAAAGGGAAGAGATTTATTAATTCATACACCTATGAAAGTTGATGAGATTTCAAATTACATAGGTTTTAAACAGCAAAGTTACTTTACAAAATGTTTTAAAGCTAAGTATCAACTGTCACCGTTAGAATATCGTAAACAATATAGCTCGGTGAATTAAACTTAGAAGTGATGCGTTGAACTTTGCTTGCAATTTAAAATTATCATTCATTTTTATTTATCACTAGTTCAAGTAATAGAAAATTTAGAAAATTTGCTACTTTTTTAAATTTAAGGTCAATAATTTATAAAAATCATTAAAATTTTACAAAAAATATTAGCAATTTATACTGTTTTTTTAGCATTTATTTTGATGATATTTCGTTGTAATTCATCATCATTAAGAAAATAGAAATATGCTATAAACCCTTTCATATCAAGCTTTTTAGGAGTTTGGTAGGAAGGGTTTATTTTTGCTTGAAAGCGATTTCTGACTGCGCTAAATTGACGATTCGCCATTTGCAAATATAATGAAATTGGGTTGGCAAAGAAATTAGAAATAAGGAGCTTTGCGAAAATGAAAAAAATAAAAATATTAAATCAATTGCATGAAAATTATCTCGTCGCAGTTGTCAGAGGTAAAAGCAAAGATGATGCAATCGCTGCTGTTCAACAAATGATAGAAGGTGGCATTTATAATATTGAGATTACCTTTACAACGCCTCAAGCAGAAAAAGTTATTCGACACTTAAGTGCGACAAGCGATGAACATATCGTCATCGGAGCAGGTACTGTATTAGATAGTGCAACAGCACGAATCGCTATTTTAAACGGTGCTGAATATATCGTAAGCCCTCACTTGGATATTGAAATAGCTAAAATGTGTAACAGATACGCAGTACCTTATTTACCTGGGTGTGGTTCTGTAACAGAAATCGTACAAGCAATGGAATCAGGCGTAGACTTAGTTAAATTATTCCCTGGAGACTTGCTAGGCGCGAATTTCATAAAAAATGTACATGGACCTATACCACATATAGAATTAATGCCTTCAGGTGGCGTATCTTTAGATAATTTAGAAGATTGGTATAACAAAGGTGCTTATGCGGTAGGCATTGGTAGTGCATTGATGAAAAATGCAAAAGATGGAAACGATACTGTAATTAAAGAAAATACAGAAAAATTTGTCAGAAAATTTCAAACAGTAAGTGGGTGAGCACATGTCATTCATTACTTTTGGCGAGATATTGATGCGATTAAGTACACCGCATCACCAAACATTTGAACAGGCACAAGCGTTTGATATTCATTATGGCGGGGCCGAAATGAATGTTGCGATAGGCTTATCAGGCTTAGGTATCGACACCGCAATGGTAACAGCTTTACCTAATAATGATATTGGCGACAACATTATACAACATTTAAGACGTTACAACGTGAATGCCGACAAGGTGAAAAGTGCTAGTGGCAGATTAGGTCTTTATTTTACTGAGAGTGGTTATGCACAAAGAGCAAATCGTCTTATTTACGATAGACAAATGAGTGTATTTAGCCAATTAAATCCTGATGAATATGAAATTGAAAGCATATTGAAAGCGCATGAATGGTTTCATATTACGGGTATTACGGCAGCACTAAACGATGCGTTATTTGAATTCTTGAAAAAAGCGGTCAAAATAGCTAAAACATTAGGTCTTTTTGTAAGCTGTGATTTGAACTTTAGAGATGCGTTGTGGGATTTTCAAACTGCGAGAAGAAAAATGTCTGAGCTCTTATACGACGTGGATTTAATCTTTGGTTATGAGCCTTTATCACTGCCAGGTGAAGATGGCAAAGATTTAAAAGATGGTTTAGATCGAATGGCTAATATTGAAGACATTAGACCGTTTTTAACGAAAATACATCAAACATACAACATTAACTATATTGCATTTACACAGAGAAAAATTTTTAACCACAAAAGAAACCGCTTACAAGGATTTCTTTCTACACCAAATCAACTCGAACAAACTGAAACAGGGCTCTATAATAAATTGGACTGATGACAAAATTCATCAGTCCAATTTTTATGTTTTGAATACAAAAATGACGCAATTACCTCTATAATTATTAGTTACCACAACAAATAAAAAAGGAAGGTAATGCGCCTATGTGTAAGTCTATATTAAATACATTAAGAATTAAAGATAAAAATATAAATTTTTCAGATGAAGTGACTGAGAAAAAACATAAAGGGCGAATGAGCTTGTTTTACTATGCTGAGCTCACTTATCAACCTACACATTGTGAAAATTGTTTAGCTAAAAATGATAATTTCTCTATAGTAAAAAATGGTAAGAAAACCTCAACGATTACTTTGCTTAAAATTATGGAAATGCCCGCTTATTTAAAACTTCAAAAACAAAGATTTTATTGTAAAACATGCGATAGTCATTTTACGGCTAAATCTGATATTGTCGACGATTATTGTTTTATTTCTAACAAACCAAAACTTTCAGTTTTAGATAAAGCACAAGAATACCGCTCTCAAAAATCTATTGCTAAGTCATGCTTAGTATCA
>NZ_JAESMI010000076.1:0-16261 GCF_017893095.1 Staphylococcus sp. GDX8P80P
AAGCTAAGCAAGTTGGGGTTGCGACGAATTTAAAAGATTTCTGTCCTACTACCATCGATTTTTCTCTCATTTTATTTAATTTAATTAAAATCGCCTTGACATTAATTCATAAAAGTCATACATTTAAAATAAATTAAATATAAAACGCACTAGGGGTGTGTATGCTGAGATGAGGTTTTACCTCGAACCCTTTGAACCTGAACTAGTTAAAACTAGCGTAGGAAAGTGTTGCTAATATAAATAATTGTAGTAAATACATATAAAACTTTTTATTTAAATTCACGCACAACTTTCTACGGATGGTTGTGCGTTTTTTTAGGAGGAAATATCATGTCAAAAGGTTTAAAGCTTTCAGAAATCCTTGTAACTGTTCTGATTGCAGTAGTATTTGCGATTATTTATAACTTATGGTGGTTTGCGTATAACGTGGCGCAAGTTGCTGGTGTTCATATTGAACAATTAACATACGGCGTTTGGTTTATGGCAGCTATCGTCGCATATTTAATTATTCCTAAACCTGGTATTGCACTTATTGCAGAGTTTGCTGCAGGTGCTGGTGAAACAATTGTTATGGGTAAATTTGATATTCCTACAATTGTATATGCAATTCTTCAAGGTTTAGCTTGCGAAATTATTTTTGCTATTTTTAAATACAAATCTAGATCATTAATGGTTGCTGTATTAGCTGGATTAGCAACTGCATTAATTTCATTTCCAGTTGATTATTATTACGGTTATTTAGCTGAAGTCGCAGGATGGAATCTTCTTTTATTCATTATATTCCGTTCTATTAGCGGTATTGTCATTGCCGGCTTGTTATCTTATCTCATTGTTAAAGCATTAGATCAAACAGGTGTGACGAAATTATTCCGCCCTGCTTCTCAAAAAGACTACGACAACCTATAAGGGGAAATTAAAGTGTTAAAAGCGAAAAATTTACGTCTGAAATATCCGAATGGCGAACGTAAAATCTTCGATAATTTGAATATTGAAATTAAAGATAAAGAAAAAGTGCTTTTACTAGGTCCTTCAGGATCTGGTAAAAGCACATTACTTAATGTTTTAAGTGGCATTGTGCCAAATCTAATTGAGTTACCTATGAAATATGATGAACTTGAAATCGATCCACATTCTGGTGTCATCTTTCAAGATCCAGATACGCAGTTTTGTATGCCTAAAGTGTATGAAGAACTTGCTTTCGTTCTAGAAAATAAACAAGTACCACGCAATGAAATGGACGCACTTATAGAGAATGCTTTAGCATCGGTTGATTTAAATGTTACGGACAATACATTCGTCAATCATCTTAGTGGCGGTATGAAACAAAAGCTCGCTATTGTTGAAACTATTTTACAAGAAGCTAATACGCTTTTCTTAGATGAGCCTACTGCCATGTTAGATGTAGATGCTACAGCTGATTTGTGGCAACGACTTATTCAGTTATGGTCTGATCAAACTGTGCTTATTGTCGAACACAAAGTTGAACATATTTGGGAGCATGTCGATAGAGTCATCTTATTGAATTATGAAGGACAAATCATAGCAGATGGCACACCAGATTACATATTAAAAAACTGTGAGCATTTACTCACTGAATTTGGCGTTTGGCATCCTCATGCTTGGGATCATGCGCCAAAGCCGATTCCATTTCCATCTAATGCAGCTAAAACATTATTTACTTTTAAGAATGGTCAAGTTATTCGTGGTAAAAAACAATTATTCCAGACATCCGAATTAAATGTTCATTCTGGAGAATGGATTACGATAACTGGGAAAAATGGTACAGGTAAAACAACGCTGTTAGAATCAATGATGCAACTTATAAAATATGAAGGTACGATGGCTTATAAGAATACAATATTGAAGAAAATTAAAGATGCAGCCAAGCATATGTATCTCGTTTATCAAAACCCTGAATTACAATTTATAACAAATTCAGTTTATGAAGAAATATATATACATTATAATCATCAAGAACCTTCAATCGCTGAAAATGAAACGATGAAACTTTTAAAATTATTGCATTTAGAAGCTGTTAAAAACCAACATCCATTTGAATTATCTATGGGTCAGAAACGACGTCTTAGCGTAGCTACTGCACTAAGTTCAAAAGCCGATATCATCTTGCTAGATGAACCAACATTCGGACTGGATAGTCACAATACATTCCAATTGATTGAACTTTTCCAGGAAAGTGTCTCAAGTGGTCAAACCATCATTATGGTTACACACGATCCGGAAATCATTCATCGCTATCCAACACGTCGTTTAATCGTCGAAGATAACCAACTCATTGAAGAGGAAGGTGAATCACATGTTTGAACGTTGGAAGAAACACTATTCCTTTGTAGATGACGTTAATATCATTACGAAACTTTTACTTGGTGTAGCGCTATTCATTTTCATTATATTTGTCCATAATTTTGATTATATGATTTACATTACCATTATTATGTTTTTATTTTTAATGGCATTTAATGGTACGCAGTTTAAAATTACCGGAGCCTTTATTTTAGCCACTGTGCTATTTGCGCTATTATCGTCATTATTTATGATCCTTTATGGCGATGGGACACATATGTTATTTAAATGGGGCATTATTCAAATTAGTACTGAAAGTATTGTACGTGGCTTGCATTTATCATTACGTACAATTACAGTGTCGATGTTTGGTATTTTATTGGCCCTCACATCCGAAATTGTCATGATTTTTTATAGCCTAATGCAACATTTAAAAGTAAAACCAAAAATTGCATATGCGTTTATGGCTGCGATTAGAATGGTCCCTCTCATTTTCACATCACTCATTCAATTGAGACGTTCGCTTAAAATGCGATATCAAATGATTGATGCTTCAAATTATAGAGGGCTTAAACGTCTGAAACATTTATTAATACCTATCTTAAGCCAAAATATCCGTCGTGCGCATCAACTGTCTGTTGCGATGGAATCTAAAGGCTTCAAAGATGGTCCAAGAACATATTATTATAAAGCACCGTTTTCTTATAAAGATATTTTATTTGTAATTTGCGTTGTGGCCATATTAATCATCGCATTTTATCTTTCACAATACTTCCCTATCACTGGGATTACTGATGCTCGTGTATCAGGTTATACCTCATAAAAAATACGGAGTGGGACAGAATTCTTTTGAATTTGTCGTCCCACTCCTATTATTTACATTTACTTATTTAATGCCTTATTTCCAATATCATGACGATAAAATAGGTTATCACTCTTAATTTTTTCTACATTGTTATAAGCTACTTTCTGTGCATCTTCAATTGTTGCACCTTTTCCAAGAGCTAATATCACTCTGCCTCCTGAAGTAACAAAAGCATCATCTTCTTTACGTAAACCACTTACGAAATAAGTATCATTCAATTCAAACCCAGTTACTTTAGCACCTTTAGCGTAACTTCCTGGATAACCCTTAGAGGCTAACATAACGCCCACGACATAGTTATCTTGCCATTGGAATCGAATTGGTTCTTTGCGATCTAAAGCAACGATTTGAGCCATTAAATCACTCTCTAATCGACTTAACAATACTTGTGCCTCTGGGTCTCCAAAGCGTGCATTAAATTCAATCACTTTGGGTCCTTCAGATGTTAAAATCGCACCAATATAAAGTAATCCAAAGTAATCATAACCTTCTGCTTTCATCGCTTTCGCAATGGGTTGTGCAATTTCTTTATTCGTACGTGTTAAGACATCGTCAGTAATATGAGGCACTGGACAATATGCACCCATGCCACCAGTGTTAGGTCCTTCATCATGATCAAAGGCACGTTTATGGTCTTGCGCAATACAATCAAACGGAACTGCATATTCACCATTAATAAAGGTCATTAAAGAGAATTCTTCACCCTCTAAAAATTGTTCAAATACCACTTTACCCTGCTCTTCCGGATATAGTGTTTCAACCGCTTCTTTCGCCGCTTCACGTGTATCAGCGATAATAACTCCTTTACCAGCTGCTAAGCCATCTTTCTTAGCTACGATAGGTAAATCACAATGTTTTATATAGTCGAGTGCTTCAGTTTTAGAATTCACTTCTTTATAATCCGCAGTTGGAATATTATATTTTTTCATTAATTGTTTAGCAAATAGTTTAGAGCCTTCTATTTGAGCCGCGTCCTTATTTGGACCAAATACCTTTACATTAGCTTGTCGTAATTGATCTGGTAATCCATCAATTAATGGTTGTTCCGGTCCTACAATTACCCATTCAATATTCTTTTCTTGAACAAAGTTTAAGATGGCTTCATGATCACTTTCTGCAATGTCAGTATGCACTTCTGCAACATTAACCATAGCGTCATTACCTGGAATTGCGTGTAATTGATCAATTAATGGTGATTGACGCAATTTATTAGCTAAAGCGTGTTCGCGGCCACCCGCTCCGATAACTAAAACATTCATCATTATTACCCCTTCCATTATTTAAATGACAAATTAATGCTTGAAGTGACGCATACCAGTTGTCACCATAGCAATGCCATATTTATTTGCCATATCAATCGAATCTTGATCTTTAATTGAACCACCCGGTTGAATAATAGCTTTAATACCATGCTGTGCAGCCAATTCAACGGTATCATCCATTGGGAAGAAACCATCTGAAACTAGGGCAACATTGTCATTGATTTCTATTGCACGCTCTAAGGCAATTTTTGCAGAGCCAACACGATTCATTTGACCTGCACCAATCCCTACCGTTTGTTTCGTATTACTCAAGATGACAGCATTACTTTTTACAGATGGGATTACTTTCCAACCTAATAGCATCGCATCCCACTGATCGTCAGTAGGTGCCTTGTCAGTTACAACTTTCATATCTTCTTTAGCAACTTCAAAGTTATCTTTGTCTTGGACTAAATAGCCACCAGATACAGAAACAAATTCTTCTTCACGATTATCAATCGTCATATCAATTTCAAGCAAACGGATATTTTTCTTTTGCGCTAGAATATCTAAAGCTTCATCTGTAAATCGTGGCGCGATGACCACCTCTAAGAATATCGCATGCAACGTTTCTGCTAATTCAGCAGTCACTGTTCTATTTAATGCGATAATGCCACCAAAAATAGATTGGTTATCTGCATCATAAGCATGTTTGAACGCAATTTCAATATTGTCGCCAATACCTACACCACAAGGGTTCATATGTTTAACGGCAACAGCAGCTGGTTCACTAAACTTCTTCACAAGTGAAAGTGCTGAATCCGCATCTTTAATATTATTAAAGCTTAATGCTTTACCATGTAATTGTTTAGCACCTGCAATAGTATGTTTACTATTCGAAGTACGAACAAAGCGTGCTGATTGTTGAGGATTCTCTCCATATCTTAATTGTTCGCTATCTCCTTTAAAGAAGCTTACAATAGCATGATCATATTCATTTGTATGTGTAAATACTTTTATCATTAATGCTTTACGGTACGCTTCATCTAGTCGATCTTCTTTTATACGTTCGATGACTTCATTATAATCAGATGGGTGTACAATTGTCGTTACATGCTTAAAGTTTTTAGCTGCAGCACGTAGCATCGTAGGTCCGCCAATATCAATGTTTTCAATTGCTTCTGCTTCAGTCACATCAGGATTTTCAACCGTTTTTTGAAAAGGATATAAATTCACTACCACCATATCGATTAAATCAATATGTTGTTCCGATAATTGTTCTAAATGTTCAGGTTTATCTCTATCCGCTAAAATACCACCATGTACCGCTGGGTGTAATGTTTTAACACGGCCATCCATAATTTCGGGAAATTGTGTTAACTCTGAAACAGATTTCACTGGTACAGAAGCATCTTCTAAAGCACCTTTAGTTCCTCCAGTTGAATAAAGTTCATAATCTAATTTGATTAACGATTTAGCAAATTCCACTATTCCACTTTTGTTTGAGACACTTAAAATTGCTTTTTTCATGATTAGCTTAACTCCTTATTTAATAACTTTAGCTATAACACTTGGATAAAGTTCGTATTCCAATTGTTTAACACGTTCTTCCAATTCTTCTTTAGTATCGTCCGATTTAATATCACATTGTCTTTGATCAATAATTTCTCCCGTATCCATGCCACTATCTACATAATGAACCGTTGAACCAGTAATCTTATCACCGCTATTAAATGCTTGTCCTATAGCATCTTTCCCCTTATATTTCGGTAACAATGATGGATGGATATTTAAAATTTTACCTTCGTATGCTTCTAATAAGTCAGGACCAATTAATCGCATATAGCCAGCAAGGATAATCCATTCTACTTCTTCGCGTTGTAACAACTTAATTACGTGTTGTTCATAGGCTGCTTTTGATTCGAAAGCTTTAGGTTCATTAATATTGACAGCTACTTTTAATTGTTCAGCACGTTTGACGCAGTATGCATCGTGATGATCAGTATATAAAGATGTAATTTCTATATTGTTGAGTTCCCCTTTATCTGCGCATAATACAATATTTTCGAAATTACTACCTGAACCAGATGCAAATATTGCTACTTTAACCACTACTCTACCCCCTCAAGATGAATAGGCGTGTCTTTGTCTTCAATAATTTCACCTATTTCGAAAGCAGATATCCCCTCTTGTTTTAAAATATCAAGTGTTTGCGCAACATCTTTTTTATCGATTATGACAGTGAAACCAATCCCCATATTAAAGACATTGTACATTTCTTTAGTATCTATATTGGCTTGTTGTTGTAGCCAATTAAATACGTTTGGTGTTGGAAATGCTTGTGTATCAATGTTAGCTGCTAAACCTTCTGGTAAACCACGTGGAATATTCTCATAAAAACCACCACCAGTAATATGATTCATTCCTTTAATTTGAACAGCTTTTTTTAGAGCAAGAATAGGTTTTACATATAGTTGCGTTGGTGCTAGAAACGTTTCTAAGTACGAACGACCATCAAAGTCATCATTTAAATCAATCCCTGATTCTTTAATTAATTTACGCACCAAACTATAACCATTAGAGTGAATCCCATTTGAAGCTAAACCAATAATGGCTTGTCCAGCTTCAATCGCTGAGCCATCAATGTATGCGTCTTTCTCAACTGCACCCACAGCAAACCCAGCAAGATCGTACTCACCTTCGTGGTACATCTCACCCATTTCTGCCGTTTCACCACCAATAAGCGCAGTATTTGTTTCTTCACAACCATCACTGACGCCTTTTACGATTTGTTCAATCACTTCTGGGACAACTTTATTTGTTGCAATATAATCTAAAAAGTATAGTGGTTCCGCACCCGTAGTTAAAATATCATTTACGCACATTGCAACCGCATCTATACCGATTGTGTCATGTTTGTCATGATCAATAGCCAATTTCAATTTAGTCCCTACACCATCTGTGCCAGAAACTAAGACGGGTGCTTTCATATTTACTTGCGATAAATCAAAAGTAGCACCAAATCCACCTAAACCACCTAATACTTCTTTACGCATCGTACGTTTCACATGACTGGACATTCTCTCAACTGCTTCATAACCTGCATGAATATCAACACCTGATTGTTCGTATGCTTTAGACATGAATATTACCCTCTCTATCAAAGTAGTGTTTATGATTATTGATATAATCTTGTTGACGTTGACTTAAGTTCTTATAATATTTCTCTTCATAATCAAACAGTCCTGCTGGATAGTCACCTGTAAAGCTCTCTACACATAATCCGCTATATGGTGCATCATAATTCAACCCAATTGACTCGATTAAACCGTCTACACTTAAATAAGATAGCGAGTCTGCACCGATATAATCACAAATTTCTTCAGGTGACTTGCTTGCTGAAATAAGTTCGGCAGTCGTTGAAACATCAATTCCGTAAAAACTAGGAAACATAAATTCTGGTGAAGCAATTCTGACATGCACTTCTTTAGCTCCAGAATCTTTTAACATTCTGACAATACGCTTGCTCGTCGTGCCACGTACAATTGAATCGTCAACTAAGACAATGCGCTTTCCTTCTACGATATCTTTCACTGCTGATAATTTAACGCGAACACCTTGTTCCCTTAACTCTTGTGTCGGTTGAATAAATGTGCGAGCAACATATTGATTTTTTACTAAGCCCATTTCATAAGGTAAATGACTTTCTTCAGCATAGCCACTTGCCGCTGATAATGAGGAGTTGGGTACACCGATAACCATATCTGCATCTGCAGGGCTTTCTTGTGCTAATTTCTTTCCAGATGCTTTACGTACTGCGTGGACATTTTTACCCGCGATGGTTGAATCAGGTCGTGCAAAATAAATGTATTCCATCGCTGATATAGCTGTATTCGTATGGCTTGTATATGATTTAACCTCAATACCTTCATCGTTAATTACAACGTATTCTCCAGCATGGATGTCTTGCACATATTCTGCACCTAATACATCAATGGCACATGTTTCACTAGCTAAGATGTACGTACCGTCTTGCATTTTGCCAACGACTAACGGACGAATCGCATTAGGGTCAACAGCGCCATATAATGCATCTTTAGTAAGAATTGCAAAGGTGAAGCCACCTTTAATTTGGCGTAAACTTTCTTTTAATGCTTCTTCAAAAGTGGGTGCCTTACTTCTACGTATTAAATGCATAATCACTTCAGTGTCGGATGATGAATGGAATATCGCACCATGTTTTTCCAAATATTGACGCAATGTCTGTGCATTAATTAAATTACCGTTATGGCAAATCGCAACACTCATATCGTAAAAGTGATACAAGAATGGTTGTATATTTTCAATACCTTTATTACCTGAAGTCGCATAGCGAACATGGCCAATCGCGTTGTGACCATCTTTAAGTTGATCCATTTGGTCACCTTTAATTGCTTCTGTTAACAATCCAAGACCACGTTCACCTTTTAAAACTTCTCCATCTGATACAACGATACCTGCACCTTCTTGACCACGATGTTGCAAACTGTGAAGTCCCATATAAGTCAATTGAGCGGCTTCTGAATGATTCCAAATGCCGAATACACCACATTCCTCGTTTAATCCACTGTAGTTAAACATTGTGCAATTGCTCCTTCCCAACTTTCTTTAATTTCTGAGACTTTTTTAACAATCGAACTTTGAGCATTCGTTACCTTAAATTCATCAACATCTGTTAATTGACCAATTTCTATAGCATCGTCAATATTTAAAGCCTGACCTTCTTTAACAGCAATGATATATCGACCTTGCGTTTCACTAAACAATTGTGCATCTGTAAGATTAACTGAAGCTTCTAACCCTAAACTGTAGTGCGCACTTAAGCGTGCTAAAGTGATTAATAAACCACCTTTACCTACTGTTTGTACGTGTGAAGCCACGCCATTTCGAATCGCATTTTTAACCGCTTCTCCTTTAGCAACTTCATCACTTAAATCAATCGCTTCAAATTCATGATTCACTTTACCGTACAATAATTTTTCAATTTGACTACCGCCAAAGTCATCTCTTGTTTCACCAACTAAATACAATTTATGGCCAGCTTCAGGGTGGAAGTCATTAAGGTAATCAATATCTTCAATTAATCCAACCATTCCTACGACAGGCGTTGGGAAAATGGATGTGCCACGTGTTTCGTTATAAAGAGAAACGTTACCTGAAACAACTGGTGTTTTTAATACTTCACACGCTTCTGACATGCCCTTCGTTGAATCAATCAATTGTTGATAGATTTCTTTCTTTTCTGGTGAACCATAGTTTAAGCAATCTGTCATAGCAAGTGGTGTAGCACCTACAGCAATTAAATTACGATACGCTTCTGCAACGACCATTTTTCCGCCCTCATACGGTTGGTTAAATACGTAACGTGCTTCACCGTCTATCGTAGATGCAATAGCTTTATTCGTACCTTCTACACGAACAACTGATGACTGTAGTCCAGGTTTAATAATCGTATTTGCACCAACTTGTTGATCATATTGTTCATATAAATAATGTTTTGAAGCAATTGTTGGGTGTTTTAAAAGTTTTTCAAAGACATCTTGAACACGGATTGAACTATAGTCATTTTTTGATGTGTTATATTCTTTTTCTTCACCCTCTAACACATAAACCGGTGCTTCATCTGCAAGAGATTGCACAGGGATATCTGCAAACAGTTCATCTTCATATTTAAGTACGAAGCAGTCAGTGTTCGTTACTTTACCAATTACTGCACTATCTAATTCGTGTTTTTCAAATAAATCTAAAAACTTTTGTTCAGTTCCTTTTTCAACTACCAATAACATTCTTTCTTGTGTTTCAGAAAGCATCATTTCGTAAGGTGAAATACCTGGTTCACGAGTCGGCACTTGATCTAAATACAATTCCAATCCGCTGCCACCTTTAGCTGCCATTTCTGATGAAGAAGACGTTAAGCCTGCAGCACCCATATCTTGAATGCCCACTAATTCATCAAATGTAATTGCTTCTAATGTTGCTTCCATAAGTTTTTTACCTACAAATGGGTCGCCAATTTGAACAGATGGACGTTTACTTTCACTTTCTTCAGTCAATTCTTCAGATGCAAAAGTAGCACCATGAATACCATCACGACCGGTTTTTAACCCTACATAAATAACTGAGTTACCTTCACCTTTCGCAGTCCCTTTTTGAATCATGTCATGATCAATCACACCGACACACATAGCATTGACTAACGGATTGCCATCATAACGATCATCAAATTCAATTTCTCCAGCAGTTGTTGGAATACCGATACAATTACCGTAACCGCCAATACCACGAACAACACCTTTAAGTAAACGTTGGTTTTGTTTCACTGACAATTCACCGAAACGCAAGCTATTTAATAAATTAATAGGTCTAGCTCCAATTGATACGATATCTCTAATGATGCCACCTACACCTGTTGCAGCACCTTGATAGGGCTCAATAGCAGATGGATGGTTATGTGATTCAACTTTGAACACAACTGCTTGGTTATCTCCAATATCTACTACACCTGCACCTTCGCCAGGTCCCATTAAGACATGTTCACCTGTTGTCGGAAATTGTTTTAAGAATGGTTTAGAATGCTTATAAGAGCAATGTTCACTCCACATAACTGAGAAGATGCCTACTTCTGTAAAGTTAGGTTCTCTCCCTAATATTTCACACACTTTGTTATATTCCGCGTCACTTAAGCCCATATCTTGATACAATTTTTCAAGCTTAATTTCTTCAATACTAGGTTCGATAAACTTAGACATTTTGTTCCCTCCAACTATTTACCATTGCTTCAAATAATTTCACACCACTATCAGTTCCAAGAATGGTTTCAAGCGCACGTTCTGGGTGCGGCATCATACCACAAACATTACCTGCTTTATTAACAATACCTGCAATATTTTCATGAGAGCCATTTGGATTATCTTCATAAGTTAAGATAATTTGATTATGCTCAATTAATTCATCATATATATCATCTGTACAGTAATAATGGCCTTCACCATGTGCAACCGGATAAACAACAATTTCATTCTCACCATATAAATTTGTAAAAGGTGTTTGATTATTGGCAATTTTTAGACTTTCATTTCTGCTAATAAATAAATGAGAATCATTATGAAGCAATGCGCCTGGTAATAAACCAATTTCTGTAAGAATTTGGAATCCATTACACACACCAAGAACCGGTTTACCTTCACTTGCTAGACGTTTCACTTCACTAATGATAGGTGCTACACTTGCCATTGCGCCTGAGCGTAAATAGTCACCAAAAGAAAAACCACCTGGAATTAGTACGCCATCGTAACTTTCCAATGATGTCTCACGATAGTCAACATATTCTGCTTCAGCACCTGTCTTAATCGCTGCATTGTACATGTCTCTATCACAATTAGATCCTGGGAATACGAGAACTGCAAATTTCATCTTATGCATTCTCCTTTTCATCAACGATTTTATAACTATATTCTTCAATTACAGTATTAGCGAATAACTTCTCACTTAAAGTAGTAACGATATTATCAACTGCTTCATCAGTTGCTTCATCAACCGTCATGTATAACACTTTACCTACTCGAATATCATTTACTTGTTTATAACCTAAATCATGTACAGCTCGATTTAATGCTTGCCCTTGCGTATCTAATACTTGTGGTTGTAATGTAATGTGAAGTTCAATCGTTTTCATTATTTTAGTTCCTCCAATTTATTTAAAAATGTTGTATATGTGTCAATAAGTGAACCTGTATCATTTCGATAGACATCTTTGTCAAAGTTAGTGTCAGAATGTTTATCCCAAATACGACATGTATCAGGAGAAATTTCATCAGCTAGTAAGATTTTACCGTCAGATGTCTTACCAAATTCGATTTTGAAATCCACCAATCTTAAATCCATTTGATTCATAAGTTCTATTAATACTTTATTGATATCTTTCGCCATCGTTTTCAATGTTTCAATTTCACTATCATTCGCAATGTTTAACAGTTTCACATGATCATCTGTAATTAAAGGGTCGTTCAAGTCATCATTTTTATAGAAAAATTCAACTAAAGGGGCTTCAAATTCATGACCTTTATTAAAACCTAAGCGTTTGGTAATTGAGCCTGTTGCAATGTTACGAACCACCACTTCTAATGGGATAATAGTCACTGCTTCGACTAATTGCTCCGTTTCTGAAAGTTGTTTAATAAAGTGACTTTTAATTCCATGTTGAGCTAAATAGTCGAATATTATAGCGGTAATTTGATTATTTAATCGGCCTTTACCTTCCATTTTGTCTTTTTTTGCACCATTACCAGCCGTAACTTCATCTTTATACTCAACTCTCAATTGACCTTCTTTGTCTGTTGAGAAAATTCTTTTCGCTTTCCCTTCATATAATAACGTCATTAACTATTCTCTCCCTTCAAACTGTTTGAGCATGTCTTTCTCAGTTCCATTTAAATCATTCGTCAAAATGGTCATATGTCCCATTTTACGGTCAGGCTTGCGTTCTGATTTGCCATAAATGTGCACATGCCATTCAGGATGACTTGAAAACTGTTCTTCTAATAAATCTAAGTCTCGTCCTAACAAATTCATCATGACTGCTGGTTTTAAGATTTCGATTTGTTCTGGCAGCTTTTGACCTGTAACAGCAAGAATATGCGTATCAAATTGTGAATAATCACAGGCTTCAATAGAATAATGTCCTGAATTGTGTGGACGCGGTGCGATCTCATTTACATACAAATGATTTGATTTATCGATAAAGAATTCAACTGTGAATGTACCTACAAAATGAACTTGATTAATAATCTTATTCACTTCATTTCTCGCTTCTTGATCCTTGTCAGTTCGTGCAGGCACAATGGTTTTAAACAAAATCTGATTACGATGTTCGTTCTCTTGTAGTGGGAAGTACGTAATTTGTTTGTGATTGCCAATGGTAACTGTTAACGAAACTTCAAGTGAAATATCAAGATATTGTTCTGCTACACACTCTTGATTCGTAATAAGTGCTCTAGCTTCTTGGAGAGCTGTTTCATCTTTAACTAAGACTTGTCCTTTGCCGTCATATCCACCAAATCGTGTTTTGACTATAAATGGATAGCCTAAGGTATGAATAGCATCATTTAAATCTTCTTCACTTTTTATAGATAAAAATGGAACAATTTTAGAACCAGCTTGTTCTAATGTTTGTTTTTCAGTCAATCGGTCTTGCAATAATTGAATTGCTTGATAGCCTTGAGGAATATTGAATTGTTGCGTTAAGCGATTAAGTTGCTCAGCAGAAATATTTTCAAACTCATAAGTAATGACATCAGATTTTTTGCCAAGTTCATGTAACGCTTTTTCATCATCATAAGCAGCAGTGATAAATTCGTGAGCAACAGGTTTACATGGACTGTCAGGGTTAGGATCTAAACAAATGACTTTGAAACCCATTTTCTGTGCTGATTGAGCCATCATTTTACCTAATTGACCACCACCAATAATGCCAATAGTGTCACCGAACTTTAATTTATTGAAGTTCATTTTGCATTTCACCAACTTTATCTACTAGACTTTGCTCATATTGTTCTAAATGATGACGAACTGTTTCGTTGCCAATACTTAATATTCTTGCAGCCAATATGCCAGCATTTTTAGCACCTGACGTTCCAATTGCAGTTGTAGCTACTGGAATACCACCAGGCATTTGAACAATTGATAATAATGAATCCAGACCTTTTAAACTTTTCGATTCGATTGGTACACCTATCACAGGTAATGTTGTCATTGATGCAACCATTCCCGGTAAATGCGCTGCGCCACCTGCTCCAGCAATAATGACATCATAGCCATTTTTCTGTGCTTGACTGGCAAATTCATACATTAATTTTGGCGTACGATGTGCCGAAACCACTTTCTTATCGTACGGTATTTCGAATTCGTCTAACATCGCACAACTTTCTTGCATAATCTTCCAATCTGAAGAACTACCCATAATTACCGCTACTTTCACGTTGTACACCCTTTCAAAAGTTTGAAATTTAGATACGATTAGTTGTATATTACAGATATAGCATAACAATCATGCGATGCTTTTTCAATTAAAAATCGAACTTTAACTTAATTTTTATCTTTAATTTACGTCTTTTGGCTATTAATTGACGAGAATACAGTTTTAAAGTTAAGGTATAGTTATGATCAAAACAAACAAGGAGGAATTTTTTGTGGTTGCAAAAATTTTAGATGGGAAACAAATTTCTAAGGACTATAGACAAGGTTTACAAAATCAAGTCGAAGCATTAAAAGAAAAAGGTTATACACCAAAATTATCAGTTATCTTAGTTGGTAATGATGGTGCAAGTCAAAGCTATGTAAACTCTAAAAAGAAAGCTGCTGAAAAAATCGGCATGATTTCTGAAATTGTTCATTTAGAGGAAGATACTTCTGAAGAGGATGTATTAAAAGAATTAGATCGTTTAAACAATGATGATTCAGTTAGCGGTATTCTAGTTCAAGTACCACTTCCTAAACAAGTAAGTGAACAAAAAATCTTAGAAGCGATTAATCCTGAAAAAGACGTTGATGGCTTCCACCCTTCAAATATCGGTAAATTATATATTGATGAGCAAACTTTTGTTCCATGTACACCATTAGGTATTATGGAAATTCTTAAACATGCTGATATTGATTTAGAAGGTAAAAATGCGGTTGTAATTGGTCGTAGCCATATCGTTGGTCAACCAGTATCTAAATTATTATTACAAGCTAACGCTACTGTAACTATCTTACATTCACGTACTAAAGACATGCATAGTCATTTAAAAGACGCTGACGTTATTGTTAGTGCTGTAGGTCAACCAGGCTTAGTTACTAAAGATGATGTTAAAGAAGGCGCAGTTATTGTTGATGTTGGTAATACGCCTGATGAAAATGGTAAATTAAAAGGTGACGTAGAATTTGAAGAAGTTAAAGAAATTGCTGGAGCTATCACACCAGTTCCAGGTGGTGTTGGCCCATTAACAATCACTATGGTGCTTAACAACACACTATTAGCTGAAAAAATGCGTCGTGGCATTGAATAAGAAGGCTTCACTTTGATTTAAGTCTTATGTTATTAGAATAATTAAATTGAAATGGCTAGGACATCATTCCTAGTGAAATAGCCAGTAAATGCATTTTAACAAATGCATTTACTGGCTTATTTATGTACAATATGGAGTATTGTTGGCTTGCTTGCCCAACGTGCTTTGCTTGTAGAAACGGATTAACTCAGTTTCTCTGTGTTGGGGCCCTTCTTATGGGACAGCTTCAGCCTGTAGTCCTTTAAAGAAATGCTTAGATGAACATTTACTCATTCTGTTGTGATGCTTGCCTAGGGGTGGCTTGTAAAGAAATTCTTAGATGAATATTTACTCAATTTGTTGCGACGCTTTCTTGCGGGAAAGGCTCTAAAGTAGTTCTTTGATTTTAATCATTAGAACTACTTGAGTCTGGGACATAATAATATAATAATACTATTTAGCAAATTCGCAGTAGCTGACTGAACTGAGAAGGCGCTTAAATCAAGCTTTCTCAGTTCTAGTCATCCTTGTGGGGGTGGGCGGGGCCACAACACAAAAAATCACGAAAGTGATTTTACAAGCTAAGCAAGTTGGGGTTACGACGAATTCAAAAGAATTCTGTCCCGCTCCCTCCTCAACCCTAGCTTGCTTTGTTTGTAGATTTTCTTGTTGAAAATCTCTTTGCTGGGGCCCCGCGCGCAAAAATATTCGTCATTCATCTCTAGAATTTCTTACTTAAGTGCTTTAGCACTTAAGTTCAATAAAACTCCTGCTCCCTCAGGCGTCGCTCA
>NZ_JAESMI010000077.1:0-33209 GCF_017893095.1 Staphylococcus sp. GDX8P80P
CTGGCATTTTTGCTAGGAATTATCTCCCAGCCTCTCTTTTTTTAACATTAAAAAAGCTACGACAATATTCAGATTAGAATACATTCATAGCTTAATTTATACTAACATTTAATTATTTATTCGCTTTACGTTTAGCTAATTTTTCTTTTAGCTTGCGGTCTTGTTCTTCTTTACGACGTTTACGTTCTTCATTACGTTTTCTTAGACGCTCTTCTTCTTCCGGATCTCTTGGTTTTTTAAGCTGGGCTGTGACTTTTTCTAATAGTTCGTCTTCAGTAAGCGCAGCAAGTGGACGATTATTGACAAAAGCAAACGTTTTTCGACGTCCAGGACCACAATAAGATTGGCAACCAATTTCAATTTCCGCTTCTGGATCTAACTTCTCTAGTTTTCTCTTCAACGTTTTAATATTAACCGCCTGACATTCATCACAAATCAAGAATTTATTTTTCACCTTGCCACCTACCTTTCTATATTGTCATTGCTATATAATTTTTTTAAAAGTTTTACATACGCATCAATGAATTTAACTCTAATTATTTTACTCCTTTTACTAAAAAATTCAAGCAAATCATTAAAAGTCATACGTACTTTCATTAAAAAAGAGCAAGACATTGATTCAACATTTGAATTTAGTCCCACTCGTTTGCGTGCGAATATGATTATTGTCCGTGATAAATTCTAAATTTCAACGGTTTAATACCGTGAGATGCCCATTCATCATAAATACGATTTTTATCGATACGATTATCGATAATTGCGATACCACAGTCACCACCACCAGCTCCTGATGTCTTAGCAGCAGCGCCATAACGTTCTCCAATATCACATAATAATTTTAAATTTTCAGTTTCGATATCAACCGTCGCCTCATTATCCATTTGTTGAATAATCATGCGATTTTGTCGTATCATCTTTTGAACACCTTTAATGTTATTTGTTTTAAAGGCATAAATTAAGTTTTCAACACACGCATGCGATTGATCAAGGAATCTTCCGTAGAAAGAAGGGTCTGATTTCAAGCGTTTGACTTCACTAACTAAATGTGGTGATGATGCAGGTGAACCTGTCCACCCGATTAACACTTCCATATTTTCTGGTGCCTGTAGTGGTTCAATATGAAGTCCCGGCCAATTCTTTTCTAGTACTTCATTAACTGAAGTTTCTTCCATCTGTTGTTTAACCCAATCATGGTCAAAAGTACTATAAGCTAGCCATCCACTATACACGCTGACAGCAATATCACCACATGAGCTTAAACTTTGTAGTCGCATGTTAGAAATGACCGCCAATTTATAAATGTATAAATTAGATAATTGCATATCGTAAAACTCATTTAATGCCTTAACAACAGATACTAAGACAGCTGCACTCGAGCCAAGCCCATACTTGTTACCTGAAGCATCATCTAAGTTACTGTCAATTTCTAAATGAAAGTGCTTTAATTCAATGTTGCAACTTCTTGCATATTGTTCAAAAACTTCAATCGCAGTTACAACATATTTTAATTGACTCGCAGCATTGGCATCAGAGATATCTATTTTATCTTCATTGCGATTAAACGTTACAGGCTCATAATGTAGTGTCTTTGAGTGAATCTTACCTGTTACCTCATTTGAAGCTTCAATCGTAGCAGTCACAAATCGATCGACCGCAATTAAGACAGACTTATATCCCGGCTCAGTCACTGCATATTCGCCTGCTACATAAAGCTTTCCTGGTGCTTTCACCTGAATCATTATATCTCTTCCTTACTTAATTATTTCGACTCCTGATTGTGTAATATCACTTGTGATGATTTTTGATTGATCAAACGCTTGTAAAAATTTATCTACGATGGCTTGTTGATTTTTCTTCTCGATCAATACTTTGACATTAGGTCCCGCGTCCATTGTAAAGTAACATGGTAAACCCGCTTCCCTACATTCCTGAACGATGCGCATTGCATCGTAACTTTCTTGTACTAAATATGTAAATGGCGGTTGTGCACCTAAATTTGTAGCGTGCATACGTAAACCATTGGCTTCTATCACTTCACCCATACGCTTGAAATCTTTTTGACTAATTGCCGCTTTTGTCTCTTTCAAATCTGGTTCAACATGATCTAACCAATATTGATAAAAGCGAGACGTATCACGTGTCAATGACATGCCCGAGCGACTAGATACTTTTTTAGATTTATTATTAATGACTACAAAAATCATAGCCAATTCGTTTTCCCAACTGTCGGATTCAACACGGTGTGCATAAGACGTTTCATCATCATGCCCTTTTTCCCATTCAGCAAATCCGCCATAAATACTTCGCGATGCTGAACCAGAACCACGACGTGCTAAACGTGAAAGGTCTTTATCAGACAAACCTAATTGTAGAGCTTCATTACACGCACCAGCTAATGCAGCATACGCACTCGCTGAAGACGCTAATCCTGCAGCTGTCGGAACAAAATTCTCACTTTCAATAAGTGCATGTTCTGAAATACCTGCTTCTTTACGAACCATGTCCATATAACGTTGAATCTTATCGCTTTCTTTAGCGTTTACAGTTTCCCCGTTAAGGATTAACTGATCTTCAGTCAATGTGTCGTCAAATGTAACACGCGTTTCAGTGTAGAAACGGTCTAGTGTAACTGACAAACTATTATTCATTGGAATAATTAATGCTTCATCTGCTTTACCCCAATATTTAATCAGTGCAATATTCGTATGTGCGCGTGCTTTACCACTCTTTTTCAATGGTTTATCCTCCTAACTTCTCAATCCATGTATGTTGTGCGCCAGCTTTTTCAACGGCAGCGACAATACGCTTAGCTGTTTGCAATTCTTTAGCTAAGATAAGCATACTACCACCCCGACCGCCACCTGTTAACTTGCCAGCGACCGATCCATTTTCTTCTCCTAAACGAAGAAACATTTCAATTTTATCGTGACTTACTGTCAATGTTCTTAAGTCATCTTGACATTGATTAAAGATTGTTGCTAATTGATCAAAACTATGATGCTCAATGGCTTCACTTGCTGAATACACTAAAGATCCAATATGTTCAACAATTTGCATGTAATTTTTGTCGTTATCACATAATTGATGGACATCTTCAACTGCTTGTTTAGTTGAACCTTTGACACCTGTATCGATAACAACCATATAGCCATCTAAATCTAATGTCTTTAATATTTCAACTTCACCTTTTTGATACCAAACAGGTTGATTTGTCACAATCGTCTTTGTGTCTATACCGCTTGGTTTACCATGTGCAATACGTTCTGCCCAGTCTGCATTTTCTAATAATTCTTTATCCGTTAATGGTAAACCTAAATAATCATAGCTTGCTCTTATGAAAGCTACAGCAACTGCTGCACTTGAACCTAACCCTCTAGATGGGGGTAAATTAGCTTGAATTTTAATTAATAACGGCTCTTCTACCTTTTTGTTTTCAACGAAATGCCCTATTAACGATTTCAAATGTTCTGGCGCATCATAAAGTGGTCCATCATAGACATCACTTTGAATTGCTGAGTAATTCCCTTTTTCTAAACTTTCAATTAAGACTTTTACTTTTCCTGAAGTGAACGGAATCGCAATTGCAGGTTCACCGAATGTGACTGCATGCTCCCCGATTAATATTATTTTGCCGTTAGACTCCCCATAGCCACGTTGTACCATGATATCTCACCTTTAATATTCTTTCTGAAAAATTATTTTCGAGATCAGTGGACATACGTATCATGCATATATCCTTAATCTGCCAACTCTATGTATGCTTAAGTAACTTGGTGTTTGATTTATCGATTTTTATCGATGTATATATACGTAAATTTATCTTTAATGACATTTGTCTTCGTCTAAATTCATTTTTGCGTTTGTTGCAAACTGATTAAAAATAGACTCAAATTATTTACTTTAAAACTTAAAAATAATTATACCCTAAAATTTAAAATCTCTAACATACTGCTATGTCAATGGTTTACGATTGATCGATCCATTCCGCGGTTTGAACCCACTCTCTGCGCATGATGATGACACGCAATATACATTGTTTTTATATTAATCCACCTAAACTATATTACTATAAAAAGTAATAGGAATATAGCAATTTATAATAAATTTGATATATAATTCCACTAAACTTTACATTTATTCAAATGAAAAGGAGACTTTCTAAACTATATAAAAGTAATAGAAAGTCTCCTTTAACTGTATCAAATTTTTTATTTTAAAAGTTGTTTCACGCTTAATTTCCTTCTATTGAACGATTCATCTTCTCATTGCGATCTATCATTCTGTCGAAATAACCTTCATAACGTGACCATTCATCTTCTGTGATGGGATCCATATTCAGATTACCACCTAAATCTTTAATCGCATGCAATAGTTGAAACATTACATCTTGCACTTTAATGTCTCGTCCAAGGAGTGTTTCAAGTGATGCCATACATTCAGGTTGAATATCTGGATATTTAAATTTAGTTACTTCACCTTTTAGCGCATGTTCATAAAAGACACGCATCATTTCTGCACGTTCTGAACCTGAACCTTCAACGCAGAGGTATATTTGAACTGCAATACCACCTCGAACACGTCGTTGTGAAATGCCGGCAAACTTTTTACCGTCTATGCTTAAGTCGAATTTACCTGGGCAGTATGAATGCTCAATTTCACGTGTATCTATCTCAACATTTTCATTTTCGAACATTTTACAAATCAATAAGTACATCACTGTAAATGCTTCATCAATGGTCGTTTCAGTTTGACCTTTGAAAATAAGAGAAATATTTAACACACCCTGATCTAACACGACGCCAAGGCCACCTGAGTTTCTCACAATGGCATTATAACCAATGTCATCCGTTAAATATCGAATACCATCTTTAAGAAATGGCAAACGAGAATCATGGATACCAAGAATAACTGTATGTTGGTGGATCCACGTTCTAACCACGTTGCATGATAAATCTTTACCTACACTTTCTGAAAACGTATCGTCAAAAGCAAATGATTGCATTGGCGCTAAACCAGATGAATGATCTACATAGCGCCAATCAATATCATTAAAGTACTTGCTTGCTAAATCCATTATTGTAATGTTTGAGCAGCTGTAATGATTGATAATTTATAAACGTCTTCAGTTGAGCAACCGCGTGATAAGTCGTTAACAGGTGAGTTTAAACCTTGTAATACAGGACCAACTGCGTCAAATCCACCTAAACGTTGCGCAATTTTGTATCCAATGTTACCAGCTTCTAAGCTTGGGAATACAAAGACATTTGCATTACCTTGGATTTTAGCACCTGGTGCTTTTTTCTCTGCTACTGAAGGTACAATGGCAGCATCAAATTGGAATTCACCATCAATGACAACATCTGTTAAGCCTTCAGATTCTACTTTTTCTTGAGCTAATTTAACTGCATTTGCAACTTTATCAACATCGTCAGATTTAGCTGAACCTTTAGTTGAAAAACTTAACATCGCAACGCGTGGGTCCATGCCGAAGCTTTTAGCTGATTTCGCACTTTCAACAGCGATTTCTGCTAAATCAGATGATTCTAATGTTGGATTGATTGCACAGTCACCAAATACATATTGTTGGTCATCTTTAATCATAAAGAAGATACCAGAAGTTTTAGATACACCTGGTTTTGTTTTAATGATTTGTAATGCAGGGCGAACAGTATCTCCAGTTGAATGCGCAGCTCCACTTACTAATCCGTCAGCATGACCAGCATAAACTAACATTGTACCGAAATAGTTAACGTTATTTAATAATTCTTCAGCTTGTTCTTCAGTCGCTTTACCTTTACGGCGTTCAACGAATGATTTAACTAATTCTGGTTTTAGTTCACTTGTAGATGGATTGATGATTTCGATATCTGAAACATCTAATCCTTTGTCTTTAGCTAATAAATTAATTTTGTCATAGTCACCTAAAACGACAGGTGTTACATAGTCAGTTGCTTGTAATTGTGTAGCAGCTGTTAACACACGCTCATCTTCACCCTCAGGTAATACGATTTTGACATTTTTTCCTGAAAGTTTCTCTTGTAATACATCTAATAAACTAGACATAATGCCCTCCTAAATAATTTCATAATAATATTTTGCAACCTAATTATACTGTATTTGTATTGATATTTCCATTTCACTAATTTGTAATCATTTAAGTATGTTTACTAATTCTCTTTATGATAAAATTTAGTCTGTATTAAACAATAATAATCAATTTTCGAAGGAGCGATACACATGAGTGAAGCAGCTGAAACTTTAGATGGTTGGTACAGTCTTCATTTATTCTATGCTGTTGATTGGGCAACATTCAGACTAGTGCCTGAGGACGAACGTGAAGCAATGATTAATGAATTCAAGACATTCATTAACGATAAAGCTAGCGCCAGAGAACAACAAGCCGGTGACTATGCACTATATAATATTACTGGTCAAAAAGCCGACATATTATTATGGTATTTACGTCCGGAAATGAAAGAATTAAATGAGATTGAGAATGAATTCAATAAACTTCGTATTGCTGATTTCTTAATTCAAACTTACTCATACGTATCAGTTATTGAATTAGGTAATTATCTAGCAGGTAAATCGGATGAAGATCCATATCAAAATCCACATATTAGAGCAAGATTATATCCTGAATTACCTAGAACAGAATATATTTGTTTTTACCCGATGGATAAACGTCGTAATGAAACATACAACTGGTATATGTTACCAATGGAAGAACGTAAGAAATTAATGTATAACCATGGTATGATTGGCCGACAATATGCAGGTAAAATCAAACAATTTATCACTGGATCAGTTGGTTTCGATGACTTTGAATGGGGTGTAACGCTATTCTCAGACGATGTACTACAATTCAAGAAGATTGTATATGAAATGCGTTTTGACGAAACAACCGCTAGATATGGTGAATTTGGTGGGTTCTACATTGGTCATATCTTAACAACAGATGCTTTCGAACACTTCTTCGCTATCTAATCTATTGTTAAATCATCCTATTACTTGTTTATGTATAACTTGTTGAGGCTGAGACATAAATAATATAATGCAGCTATTTTGCAAATTCGCAGTAGCTGACTGAACTGAGAAGGCGCTTAAATCATGCTTTTCTCAGTTCTAGTCATCCTTGCGGGGGTGGGACGACGAATTCAAATGAATTCTGTCCCGCTCCCAACTTCTTATTTATTAAAGATAGAACTCCGTTTTAAATACTCCCATTAACACTATGATATCGAACTGCAATATTCACTATGATTCATCTAATCATAGTTTAATCGACGACCATTTAGGGAAAAATATAGTCTAGTAAAGTCGTGCACAAGTCCACAATAAAAACAACCTGAGACACATGCGATGTCTCAGGCTATTATAGTGTAGTATGCGTTTTGGGAGAACTTAATTACTACTCTGAACATTAACAACCATAGTCATATTGTCGCTACCCAATATGACTCATAAATTGCTAACTAATTATTATTTAACCAAATTGTAATATTTTGAAACATTATAGAATGAGTTTCTATATAATTTTCATTTTAAATATATTGCAATTTTATACTATTTTGATTAATATACACGCTTTGATTTATCTCGACTACTTTAATGGTATACTGTCTTCATTGTGCAGAATGGCGTATGCGTTGTAGTCATTGAATGCCAACTTACTTTTTAGTAAATCCTCTAACGACATACATTCAATAATGCCTTCACGCATGTTTATAACAACTTACTATAAACGTATGACTTTAAATGAATTAGTCGATTTAATATGACAACATAAGTTTAAATAGCTTTAATATCTCAGATTGATTGACTATAATTATGAATACATCTTAACGAATGGTGATGAAATGGATAATACACAAATACATGAAAATGCAGATGAAAAATTAATCAAAGACGTCGTCATGATGGCTGGACGTATATTATTAGAATCGGGTGCAGAAGGAACACGTGTTGAAGATACGATGACTCGTATTGCGCGTAAACTTGGCTATTCTGAAAGTAATAGCTTTGTCACTAATACTGTCATTCAATTTACATTACACAACGAATCTTACCCTCGAATTTTTAGAATTAACTCACGAGATACCAATCTCATTAAAATTTCACAAACAAACGAAATTTCACGTTTAATAACTAAAGGTGCTATTACACTTGAAGAAGCTAAACTAAAGCTTGAAAATATATATGTTGCTAAACGAGATAGTAGCTTATTATTTAAAGGGATTGCTGCGGCTATTATCGCGATTAGTTTCTTGTACTTACAAGATGGTAAACTGATCGATGTTATCACAGCACTGTTAGCAGGTGGTTTAGGCTATCTTGTCGTTGAAATTTTAGATAGACGCTTACATGCGCAATTCATTCCAGAATTTCTAGGTTCGCTTGTTATCGGTATTATATCGGTACTGGGACATCACTTATTACCTACCGGAGACCTCGCAACCATTATTATCGCCTCTGTTATGCCAATCGTTCCCGGGGTGCTTATAACCAATGCCATACAAGACTTATTTGGTGGCCATATGCTTATGTTTACAACGAAATCCTTAGAAGCACTTGTCACCGCTTTTGGTATTGGCGCTGGCGTTGGCTCAGTATTAATCTTAGTTTAGGAGTGGGAATGAATGTTTTGGATATTAAACTTAATTTTTAGTTATACCGCTTCACTATTTTTCTGTGTGATCTTCGATGCGCCTAGAAAGCTCTATCTTTCATGTGGGTTTGTAGGTGCCTGTGGTTGGATGGTTTACATTCTCTTCTTTCAAGGGTTAAATGTACATACCATTTATTCAAGTTTCTTTGGTAGTTTAGCACTAGGTTTAATTAGTCATTATATGGCTCGTACAAAGAGAGAGCCGGCAATTATCTTCATGGTACCTGGCATCATTCCACTTGTCCCAGGTGGCCTTGCATTTGATGCAACTAAGAATTTGGTGCTATTAGACTTTAGTAAAGCGATTAATACAATGCTTGAAGTCACACTGATTGCAGGTGCCATTGCACTTGGCTTATTATTTGCAGACCAAATTTCTAAAATTATATTATCTGGATTTGCAAGAACACGAAAAAGAATTTAACGTCCTTGATTATATATATGATATTAAAAAAGCGCGTGGCTCATTGAGCCCGCGCTTTTAAAATTGAACTTTTTTTCACTCTATGATTTATAGGTATCGTCTACCATATCCTCAACTTCTTTTTCAGAACGATTTAAAATTAATCGACTTAATTCATCACTATCTATGTTCTTTAATTTCGGATAGCGAATCACAAAGAAAATCAATCCTATCACTAGCCATCCGCCTAACGCAATATAAGACGGCATTGACAATGACGCCGGTGAACCAGGCACTAATAATAATAAAAGGAAGATAAACGATACAATCGAACCTAAAATGGCAAAAGTCTTATAGACAGGCCCATACGTATTGCTTTCTTTATTAAAGCTAAATAACTTAGCAGCAGATAAACATGTAATAAAATAAGCAATCGATACGCCTGTTGACGACATATCAACAATCCATGTTAATGCCGTACGACCTAACCAAGGCGCAATTAAAGTTACAGCTACTAAAAAGATAATCGCAATATAAGGTGTTTTATACTTAGAATGTAATTTACTAAACGCAGTTGGCATAATTCCAGAACGCCCCATCGAGAAGAGTAATCGACTGGCACTCATCAAGAAGCCATTTAAACCTGTAAAAATACCCATAATAATCGCTATAGCTAATACACCTAAGCCAATGTAACCAAAGGCAGTTTGTGTTGCTGCACCTGTCACCCATAAATTACCATTTAAACTTGCACTATTCGTACTTAACCAACCTGTATATAAAATCATAACGACATAAGTTAATGACGCTGCAAGCAAACTATAAACAATTAATTTAAACGTCTTATTCGGTGAAAAGTTAAATTCCTCCGCAGTTTGGGGAATGTTGTCAAACCCAACATAAGCCCATGGCGCTACTGCCACAATCATAATAATAGATGTAAACCAGCCTGTACTTGGATTGGCTAATGGTTGTAAATTATTAAAATCAAAATTATTACCAAAGAATGAGCCAAAGAACATCAGTAAGACAACGATGACCATAGCTACACAAAAGTAATATTGTAATGAACCAGATACACTTGCGCCACGAATGGCTACAAACATAAACACAAGTAATAATACTGTTGCAATAATGATTTCAGTTATGTAAACATCCCAGCCTGCAATCGTGTATAATCGCCCAGTATTAAGCAAATCTGGGAGTAGAAATTTCACTAATAAACTAAACGCAGTCGCATTAAGTGCAACCACACATACATAGCCGAATGTTAGAAACCATGATGAGAAGAAACTAACATATCTTCCGAAACTTAAATAACTAAATGCAAAGGCGCCCCCTGAAACTGGAAATCGCTCTACTAAAGCGCCATAACTCACTGCAATAAGTATCATTAATAACGCACCAATAACGATACCGATAGATGCCGCAATTGGTCCCGATTGCTTAATCCAATCTCCAGGTAAAATAAAGGCACCCCAACCAATACATGAACCATAAGCAATCGCCCATACAAATTTTTCAGAGAGGTTCTGTTTCAAATCGCCTCGATCTATATTCTGATTTTTATTATTTTTGCTCATAAAATAAACTCACCTCAAGTATGCTATATACCCCAAAGGTGAGTTATTTAATCTATAGTATTGATACAATATAAGTGTTTAACTATTTAAATTCAATGACATAAAGGCTTTAAATCATATTAAATATCACCCTACAAATTTAAATGTAGAAATGATAAGCATAAGCCAACCTGCAATAAATAATACGCCACCAATAGGTGTAATCGCTCCTAAAATGCGAATTTGTGTTAAAGCTAGAATATATAATGAACCACTAAAGAACACAACACCTAGGAAGAGTAGCCAGCCTGCCCAATTCACATTAATAGATGTTGTACCACTAATCACCCCAATAATGATTAATCCTAATCCATGGTACATTTGATAATTTACCGCTTTTTCCCAAACTGACATATATTTATCCGATAATTTACCTTCAAGTCCGTGCGCACCAAACGCCCCAGTACCAACTGACATCATCGTACATAACGCACCTAGTATTATAAACAATTTCATCATATCTCTTCATTCTCCTTATTCAGTTTAAAAATCAAATATGGATTCGCCATTACCGATTTCATCGTCCGTGATCATCGTATTAGACGGTAAGTGATTATTCTGTGTCGATTTCATGGTATTTGGAACTGTTCCACCCATCGCTTCGATTTCTGCAGCTGTCACTTTAGATTTATTTTGTGACGTTGATGTATTAGAACTTTGGTTTACCTTTGAAAATGACGGCGTCACCGTATTGGTAAAATCTTGACTTTGTGTCTTAGAAGACGCCGACTTACTGTCACCATTGGCATAGATCGACGTTAGTGTATGGATTGCATACATATGTTTCTCAAATTGTTGCGCATTCGTCGCCTCATCAGCTTGCACTAATTCTTGTTCAATCAACTGAATTACTTGTGCTTTATTCATTTAAACCTCCCCATTCTCACACCAATTTATAGGTGTTTTACCTTTACTTATTAAATAATCATTCGCCTTTGAATATGGTTTAGAACCAAAAAATCCGCGATACGCCGATAAAGGACTTGGATGTGGTGATTTAATAATATAATGTTTGGATGTATCAATTAATTTAATCTTCTGTTGTGCAGGTTTCCCCCATAATATGAACACAACATCCTCACGTTGTTTCGAAATCGCTTGAATGACTTCATCTGTAAATGTTTCCCATCCAATATCTTTATGAGAATGCGCTTCGCCTTGTCGTACCGTTAAAACGGTATTTAGTAATAAGACGCCTTCACGTGCCCAATCTTGTAAATGGGGTGATGTTCTGTGACATCCGATATCATCTTCTAATTCTTGGTACATATTTCTTAATGATGGTGGGAACTTGGCATTGGGTTGTACCGAGAACGCTAAACCATGCGCTTGATTTGGACCATGATAAGGGTCTTGACCTAATATCACTACTTTTACATTTTCAAATGGTGTTAAATCAAAGGCTTGATAAATATTTTCTCGATCTGGGTAGACAATTTGCGTCGTATATTCTTTTTCTAAAAAATCATGCATCTCTGTAAAATCGTGTCGTTCCGTAATATCGTGAAATATTTCTGACCATTCCATCGCTTTCACCTCAAGCCATATTTTAACATAATGCGCACCTTATAAGTTATTGATTTCATCCATTACTTCAAGCTAGCACGTTGTCCGATAAACATGCTATGATTAGACATAGATTAGAAATTGTCGGGAGTGAATGTACATGGCTTTAAAAAAAGTATTAACAATTGCAGGTTCAGATACAAGTGCGGGCGCTGGTATGCAAGCTGACCTTAAAACATTTCAAGAATTAGACACATACGGTATGGTCGCTTTAACTGCTGTTGTAACGATGGATAAAGAAACTTGGTCACATGATGTGACACCTCTTCCAATGGATTTATTCGAAAAACAATTAGAAACAGCGATTTCAATTGGTCCAGATGCAGTTAAAACAGGCATGTTAGGTACACAAGAAATCATTAAACGTGCTGGTGAAGCATTTGAACAATCAGGTGCACAATATTTCGTAGTCGACCCTGTTATGGTATGTAAAGGGGAAGATGAAGTACTTAACCCAGGAAATACTGACGCAATGATTGAACATTTATTACCTAAAGCAACTGTTGTCACACCTAACTTATTTGAAGCTGGTCAACTTTCTGGTTTAGGTAAATTAACTTCTATTGAAGACATGAAAAAAGCAGCAGAAATCATCTTCAATCAAGGTGCACAACACGTTATTATTAAAGGTGGTAAAGCGTTAGATCAAGATAAATCTTACGACTTATACTATGACGGCAATACGTTCTATCAATTAACTACAGACATGTTCCAACAAAGCTATAACCACGGTGCTGGTTGTACGTTTGCAGCTGCTACAACAGCATACCTAGCAAATGGCAAATCACCTAAAGAAGCTGTGATTAGTGCGAAAGCATTTGTTGCTTCAGCAATTAAATACGGCTGGAAAATGAACGACTTCGTAGGTCCTGTAGATCACGGCGCATATAACCGCGTTGAACATATCGATGTAGAGGTAACAGAAGTATAATAGTAAACACTTAATTTTTATTAACTCAAACTAACCTCCTCAATAAAGTCTTTTTTAAGATCATTTATTGAGGAGGTATTTTTATTAAAGTCATTCACATTAATTTAGGCTTATTATAAATTCTAGGTATTAAGTCGTAGAAAGTGATAGGCTATACGTTGTATCCAAAGTTGGTACCTTGGGCTCATGTTTTTATTTTAAAATTGCTTTACTATATTAAGTGTAGAGAGACAAAGGAGGAATTACACATCATGATTATCTACAAGCAAAATATAGAGAATGGTATCCCAATGTACGAAATCATTACGAAAACCTTCAAGACAATTACGGTAAAATTTGATGAAACGTTTAACAAGAATGAAATCTATAAATTGCTCTCTCTACTAGAAAATGACCTTGATAACATGAAACTAGGTTATTAAGTCATTAAGACATCAAGAAGCACAGTAAAAGTGTTTTCCAAATTGAGAATTCAAACAGATGAATTATTCCCAAAATTGACTTAAAAGTTCTTATGCCCCCTAATACTATTGAGTAACTTTAAAAGTCATTAATCATTCCTAAACTCACCTTATTTAAATAGCGTCGATGTTAGACGAGGATTGTCCCCCCTCGTATGCTTAGAGCGTAACTTTAAGCTTTGCTAACATTGACGCTATATTTTTACGTAGCTAATTATTTATAGTACTTCTATTTAAAGTTAAATGAATTAAAAAACGCATTGATGCGAACGTGCATCAATGCGTTTAATTGATAATTACTATGCGTTTTTATTTTTCTTAGTCTTAATCCACCATAATGCTTTTTTAGGATTTGATTCATAAAATTGTAAATCTTTTTTATTATCAACATTAGGATAAGATCCTTTAAGTGATTTACCGGCAGTACTTACATGTAGTACTGCAATCACAATAAAGCCGATAATACTAATTGCTGTTAAATAATACGCTGGTGCGTAAATATTACCAGTTGATTCAACTAACCATGAGTTCACTAAAGGTGTCGTACCTCCGAATAATGAAACGGAAACATTAAACGTTACCGCTAATGTTCGATATCTAATATGTGTATAGAACATTGTTGGTAATGAACCAGGCATTGTTGCTTCATATGTTGATAAGAAGAAACCTAAAATAAACACACCAAGAATAATGAATGGTAATGATTGCGTATTTAATAAACTAAACGCAACGATACTTAATAGTGTCAGACCACCAGTACCAATTAAGAATACCTTCTTCTCACCGATTTTATCTGCTAATTTACCGAAGAATAAAGCTAATGGAATCATAATTGCCATAACACAAGTAATTAATACACTTGTTGTTGTTTGGTCAATCTTAACAATTTGTCCTAAGTATGTCGGTAAGTAGGCAGTCACTGTATAGTTAGTTACATTGAAGAAGACAACTGCTACGAAACATACTAAGATATCTTTAAAGTAATAACGAATAATTGTAAAGAATCCTATATCGTCACGTTCTGGTGCCTGTACATCATTTTCATAAATTGGAGATTCTTCTAACTTACGACGTAAATAAAGTCCAAATAAACCAAGGAATAATCCTAGGATAAATGGAATTCTCCAACCCCAAGCTTCCATTTGTGCATCACTTAAGAAGAAGCTTAATAATGCAATCATAATAGAAGCAGCAATATAACCCGATAGTGTACCAATTTCAAGACCACTACCTAAACTATTACGTTTCTTATCTGGTGAAATTTCAGCAATATAAGTCATCGCACCTGCATATTCCCCACCAGTAGAGAAACCTTGTAACACTCTAGCAAGTAGCAAGAGCGCTGGTGCCCATAAGCCTATCGCATCGTAGTTTGGTAAAATACCAATCGTTAATGTTGATAAAGCCATTAAAATAATTGTCGTAGTTAATACAACTTTACGTCCATATTTGTCACCAATAATACCAAATACGATCCCGCCTATTGGTCGTAATAGGAACGCAATTGCTAATGCGGCAAACGTAAATATCTGTTGAATTTGTGGGTTCTGTACCGGTGAAAAGAAATTCGCACCGATATACGCTGTAGTGTACGCATAGACACCAAAGTCGAACCATTCCATGGCGTTACCAATACCTGTAGCAAACACTGTTTTCTTCGCTGTTTGCCCATCGACCATGTTAATTCTATCTTTTTTAAAATCCATGACCTGTAACACTCCTTTTGTTTATGTTACATAATTATACAGACCTAATGAATGTTGTCAAATTACTAAAAATTATATTAATTTCAAAAATACAATATTATTCATATTGCAGAATTTAACAATATTCTTATGTACACGCTTTCAAAATTTTAATAAAAGCAAAAAAAGTTATAATTAGAAAATAATATTTTTATCAATTTCTAATTATAACTAGTTTTACCCCACCTGATTTATTCGAAACAATAATTTTATTCTTTCCAACAACTTCAAATCCCACAAACTCATTGATACCAATGCTTTCAAGATATTTAATTTTATATTTATCCCAGTGTTGATCTAACATTGAAAATACCTTTTCAACGATGAACTGTCCTGGTACAATATCGCTATGAATTGGATTTTCATCATCAACAATTTTTAAATATTGATCTACCAACTCTTTATTAAAAACCATATATTCCCTCCCCAGAAATAAATATTTGTTCGATAATCATACAAGTTTTATTATTTTTATTAATTTCTAATTTAAAGATAAAACGGTTAAATTGTTTTATTTTATCGCAACTTTTATACGTTAAATATGCACAATATTGCATGTCACTTTCTAAATTTTCAAATTTCTCAACATTAGTACGGACTAGTCGTATCGGCTTCCCCTTGAAAACTTGGAACATTTTAAATTTAGGCCATAGTTTAGCACACATTAATGGTGGAACGATGCCATCATACGCCATACCGATTACATCACAATAACTATGCACATCATGCTCATGAAATTCAATTGTTATCATTTCACTGGTTCCACTTTTCAAAGAGAATTGCATTACCCATACCTCCTCCTATGCCCATCGTAGTAATTCCTAACTGCCACTTAGGCAAGTTTAATAGTCTAGCAACTAATGCCGCGCCACTTGCACCATATGGGTGTCCTGTAGCAATCGCACCACCCCATTGATTTACCTTCTCTATACATGCATGCAGCTCATTTATGGATGCAAGTACTTGTGAACTAAAGGCTTCGTTAAGTTCAATCGCTTGGATATCTTCAATATTTAATTGCTGTTTCTTTAATAATTGTGAAACTGCAGGTACTGGTCCAATTCCTAGTAACGTTGGATCCACACCTGTTGTAACAGCATCTTTAAACACCATGCCGTATTTCAAGCCTAATGCTATAGCCATTTCCTTATCCATAATTAAAGCTAGCCCAGCACCATCATTCTTCATGCAGCTATTTCCAACTGTTACTGTACCATTCGATATAAGCGGTCTTAATCGTTGCAAACGTGATTCAGTTAACGCTGGTTTCAAACTTTCATCTTTACACAACCACTTCCCCTTAACCTTTAAAGGTAGAATTTCACATTGTATATCACCATTATCAAAATGTGTTGTTGCCAATCGATGACTCCGTGCTGCAAATGCATCTTGATGCTGCCGAGAGATATTATAATGTTGCGCCACGTTCTCAGCTGCTTCAATCATGCCTGGATCTTGTCCTTCAGGTGCAAATGATGCGCGCTCATAAAATTGTGGCAACTGTGATTCATATACTGACTGAGGGCGTTTCATCTTCCAAGGCGCACGACTTGTACTTTCTACACCCCCTGCGATATACACGCGTCCAGCTCCACATTGCACCATTCGACACGCATAGATGATGCTTTCAAGTCCCGAACCACACTGTCGATCCACTGTAACACCAGGAATAGTATACTTTAAGCCAGACTCTAGTACTGCCTTTCTAGCAATATTGCCACCATTGCCTACCACATTGCCTAATACTACATCATCCACTTGATCTATAATTTCAGGAAAACTTGCCTTTATATTTTGAAAAAGTGGCACCAATAAGGCTTCAGGTTCTAAATGTTTCAACATGCCTCCATATTTACCAAATGGTGTCCGCTTAGCCCACACTATAACTGCTTCTCTCACGATTTAAATGCCCCCTTTAAATAAAGTGCTTGTACTTTACGCCGTGCTACCTTGCCGCTATTCGTAAAAGGCAGTTTACTGACTTTCACAATCTTAGATGGTATTTCATACCTTGATAACGTTTGTTGTAAATAATGTTTCAACGTTGCATATGTGAGTGCTCGATCTCCGAGATAGATTAATACAGCAATTTCACCAAACTGACGATGTGGTTCACCAATGACAACCGCTTCTTCAATTCCATCTAATAATTTCACTTGTTGCTCTATCACACTGGGGTATATATTTTTACCTCCAATAATAAGGCGATCGCTTTGACGACTCACTAAATAAAGATACTTATCTTTTACATAGGCGTAATCGCCTGTCTCTATCCAATTTTGAGGTTGCACCACCCCAGCATTAACATAGCCTGAATAAGTCATATTACTTTGAACCTTTAACAATCCAATATGCCGTTCATCTTGTTCTTCAAGTTGAATTGAAACATTCGGAAACACTTGTCCGACCGAATGCGTTGGCGCTGTTTGATTAAAATTATATGTAATAAAGCTTGCTTCCGATGTTCCAAAGAACTCAATGATGTTGGCGTGTTCATACTGTTGTGTCACTGCTTTAAACAATGGTTCTGATAATTTCGAACCACTACACAATATAGATGTAATACATGTTAATTTCGATTCGGTAGTTAATAATTGATGTAACATTGTTGGCACAAGAAATAACGCTATATTGGAATATTGTTGCCTTAATATTGGTATCAAGCGATGTGTGTTGAATTGTCTTTGTCCAATAAATGTTCTTCCCGAATAAAGCGCGTAGATGCAAGTGTACAATGATAATGAATGCGCGAGTGGACCAGGCGCAACTAAAATTTTTTCTTGGTTAAGTAATAAAGCTTCATTTTCTTTATATGATGCAACCCATGAAAGTTCATTTCGGTAATATGCCTTAGGTAGTCCTGTAGTCCCTGAGGTAAAGCCAATATGTAGTATATGTTCTACCTTCGCTTGTTCATTCATATATTGATTATATGTCCCATACGATACAGTCGGTTCAAAGTTGGCGATAGCTGTGGCGATATATTCAATGTGATACGTCTCTATGAGTTCATCAATTGTTGCTTGTGTCCACTTGGCATCTATAAAGCATGGCACACCGCCCATCATTAAAATAATAAAATAATTTGTCATATTCGTTATAGGTGAGTCACTCAGCAAGCCTACCCTACATCCACTTTGAAACATTGGCAACGTCACGGTATAGTAGCATATATTTTCGTATAACGCCTCATAACTTAATCTTTCATCATCAATTTGAAGCGCAATAGACTGCGGTTGTACTTGAGCATAATATTCAAGTCGCTTTAAAATTTCTAGCATCATATGACCTCTTTCGACCTTTAATGTTAACTTATTTTTATATTATGTTAACATTTATTCAAATTTAATTCTCTTATATTTAAATGAAAATTTGTATTGCGCTATAAATCACACTATAAAAAACCTTCCAAAATTACATAAGGAAGGTTAATAAAATTTAAAAGTTAATTTAATTAATTTTTAATGGTACTTCAAAGTAAAAATGATCATCTCGACCATTAATGATATCTAGCTTTCCACTATATTGCTCCAACATTTTTCTACAATGATTAAATTCTAATTCAGTAAGAAAGCGTGGTTGCCAGAACGTTTCTAGATTATTCCCATAAATCGGATATAGCTTTAGTTTCAATTGATTATTAGAACTTATAATTAATTGTGCTATAAAACTATATGGTGGTACATATCTTTGGTCATATTCCCCATTACTATTAAATACACCATTACCAATACTATACACTACAGTCGTATCATTTATATATTCAATTTTTTGCATCATATGTGCGCCGTGGCCAATAATTAGGTCTACCCCAGCCTGTTGCAACATTTTTGCATATTCTCGTTGTTTAGCATGAACACTCCCGAAATCGACACCCCAATGTGCGATAACAATCACTTTGGATCCACTATCTTTCATTTCACGAATTTTTTCATATAAGAAGGGATTTAAACATGCTACTCCAGGTTCATTACCTATTGCATAAAAATCATATTCACGATGCATTGGTCGTCTATACCAATATGCATTAAATATCGCATAATTTTGATTGTTAACTATAATATTAAATGGCTTCTCTGCTTCATTCTGATTTATAGCTGCACCAATTGTTGAAATTCCATTTAAATTAAAATGATTCACTGTACGTTCTAACCCTTCTACACCACAATCCATTAAATGATTATTGGCTAACGTAGCTAATTGTATATTTTCTTTTTTTAGTGTTTCAACTGTATGTACTTCAGAAGCATTTAAAACAAATGGCTTTCTTTGTTTCAGATAATCATTTTTATCGTCGGAAATTGCTGCTTCGAAATTACAAACATTAAAATCTCCTTTTTCTAAAATGTCACGAATACCATCAAAACTGTAATGTCGATTTTTCAATGTTAAGGCGTCATCAATACCTTTACGTCGACGTCTTTCTGTATAAAATTCTCCGAAATATGTGTCACCTATGATATTGATGGTATATGGTGTATTACGATTTTCACTAATTGTTACACTTTCTGAAGGTTGTAGTTCATTTTGAGTAACTTGCATAATGGAATTGTAAATCAATGCATCTCGGTGGAACGCATCTCGCGCCCCAATAACTACAGTTATATATTCTTCACCATCGATTTTTGATAATATTGCTCCTATTGAATGTTCTTGTCCATAAAAAATCCCATGAGAAGCAATTCCATAACTAAATAAATTTGATTCTGATTTATAAAGTTTATTTTTAAATACATAATTATTTCTTGATAAAATATCTTTAATGAATGGATATTTATTAAAGAGTAATTTACTTGCTAAATATAAATCCTCTAGCGTTAAATGCTGACGTTTACCTTTAATACGTCTACCAGTAATATTAAGCGCACTTTCTGAATGAGCACCAATCATTTGTGCAGACTTTTTAATTACTTCTAAACTTTCTTTATTCGAACCTTTAACAGTATTTGCCAACATCAAAATTGCATTAGGAGAAGATGTAACAATTGCAGCAGACAATAAATCATTTAAAGTAATTTCATCATTTTGCTTCAAGGGAATCGCTCTAGAATTGACACTTTCTCTAATTGCTTGTCTATCGGGCTTATAAGTTTGATGCAACTCTAGTTGATTGGCAAAGATTAAATCCAAGATATGATTAATTAACAATATTCCGCCAATTCCTTGATTTTGAACTACATCTTGTTTACCGATACTTGCAACTTTTATTCCTGACTTAACATTATATGTAGCAACACCATAACCATTACTAGGTATTGTATCTGTTAACTTAAACTGTACTCCTTTTGTTGTATATGAAATAATTTTACTCTTAACATTCTTAAAATCACTATTTCTAACAGAACCTTTAATTAAAACTAAGTCATCATTCTGAATGATATTAGCAACTTCAATTGCTAATTGATCTGCATTTTCATAATAACCTCCAATAATTTCTTTAGGTAATTTTTTCATAGCATATTTCATTTCTTTACCATGACCAAATACAATGTCAATATTTGCTTTAATGAGTTCATCGGCTATAAGTTCATGCTGTCTTTTGGCTTCTTGTGGATCCAATCCTATAATTCGTCCTAATACCGCTATCGTTTTACCTTTGTAAAATTTAGACTTTTTTTTCAATACTCGAATACCTTCAAGCATAGAGATTCCCATAGCATTCCAAGCATCGTTAATTAATGTAAAATTATCGCCACTCTTTGTGGTATATTCCTCAAAATTCTGTACCCCCATATTTGGCTTATATTGTTCTAAACGAGAAAGTACACTTTGACAAGATATTCCTAACAGTTTAATGATTGTTAATGCACCTACAATGTTTTGAATCATTGCTTCTCCTGACAATTGTGTATCGAATGATATGTTTTCTCCTATAATATAAGCATCTACGTGTGAATGGAATTTAAATTCTTCATATCTTATTACATAAGCATCTGAATCCTTATTAAAACCATAAGTAATAATATTTTTATTGTATTGTTTTACTGTTTGAACAACAGTTTCATACTCATTCATATCTCGATTAACCACTACATTCCCTAAATGGTTCATTCCTTCAGCAATTTTTGATTTTAATACTGCTATTTCATGAGCATTTTTCTCCTGTCCACCATCAATCGATGTAATCATTGCAATATCTGGAACGAATGTCTTAGCAATACCACCATTTCTCATCCATAAACTTGACACTGCAACTTCTAATACTAAATAGTCTGGTTGATTTATAGCATTTGCAATAGTTAGAGGAACTCCAGTTCTAGTGTTATGATTACCTCTTGTCGCATTAACAGAATTATTTTCACTCAATAACTCTTTTAATAAAGATTTACAAGTAGATTTACCTGCTGTTCCAGTAATTTCAATCGTTTTCCCCTTAAATACTTCGTAAGAAAATTGCCCTAACTTACGTATCGCACTATATGTATCATTCATGATGAATTGCGGAATATTCTCATTTAAATCTTCAATAGGATGGCGTGCAATAACACCACTCATATACGTCTCATATTCTTTCAAATTTTGATGTGTATCATTCCAACCTGCATAAATTCCAGTATTTCCAGAACCTCTGTGCCAAGTCTCTGAATCTATCGCTATAAATAGTGTTTTATAGCCATCATGACTATAATTCTTTATTTGTTGTTTATTAATATCAATATTATCTACATACCATCCATCTTGGGGTTTTCGATACCAATATCCTTCTAATAACTGTTCAATCAACTTTTTATTATATACCATATCCCTCATCCTATCGCCTTTAATAATGATTCATTATCTATTGTTAAAAATCACATTAAATTCATTTCATTCTTCAGTTAATTAAAACTAATTTTTATAAGTATTTTACATAGTTGATATTAAAATTAATATTTAAATATATACATAATATACTATTTATTATATATACTTGTTACATGCATTTGTAGCTAAATTTCTAAACTCTTTTTAATATTCCTATTTATATAAAAATAGGACTGAGACATTTTTTAATATCCCAGTCCTCAAATATTTATTTATTCTAAATTAGCATGATTATTTTGCATTTCTTCTTCATTAATATTAAAGGTTTCCATCAATCCTAATACAACACTATCTAAGAATAATAATGAGGATTGTTCAAATAAACTGCCTAGCGGTTGTTCAGAACCTTCAACATCATATTTTGTACCTGCAGGTAATTCAATAACTGTTTCCGCTAATTCGCCAATCGGAGAATCAGGGTTTGTTGTTAATAATACAACTTTAGCACCTACTGATTGTGCCTTTTCAGCTAATAAACGTAAATGCTCAGTTGAACCTGACCCAGACAAAATCACAAACAAGTCATGTTCTCTAATAGATGGCGTTGTTGATTCACCTACGACAAATGCGTCTTTACCTAATTGGTTCAATCGCATTGCGAAACTATTCGCCATAAAACCTGAACGCCCTTTACCGGCAGTGAATATTCTTTGCGCACCATTCACATCATTGGCAAAGCGATCATACTGTTCATCTTGTACGTGTGATAATGTACGATCTAATTCTTCAAGAATTAATTTATAATTTGTAAATTGAGACATGCTTATTTACCTTCAATCGCTTCACGACATTGTTTTGCTGCTTCAACAGGGTCATCTGCATTAGCGATACCGCCACCAACAATAACTAAATCAGGGTTTTCAGCTACGATGTCTTTAATTGTTTCTGGTTTAATACCGCCAGCTACTGCAACTTTAGAATTCTTAATTACAGATTTAACAGTGCGTAAGCTATCTAATGGAGATTGACCTTCAGCTTGTAAGTCATAACCCGTGTGTACTGCAATATAGTCAGCACCCATTTCATCTAATTCTTTCGCACGTTTTTCTAAATCTTGAACTGCAATCATATCAACTAATAATTGTTTGTCATGTTTATGTGCTTCTTCAACTGCTGCTTTGATTGAAGCGTCTTCAGCTACACCTAAGATGGTAACTACATCTGCACCAAATTTAATAGCTTGGCTTACTTCGTAGTCTGCTGCATCCATAATTTTAAGGTCTGCTAACACTTTAGCATTATTAATATTTTCATTTAAATGTTGAACTGCCGGTAAACCTTCATTGATAACAATTGGTGTACCAATTTCTACGATATCTACATATTCCTCAACTTTTTTAGCTAACTCTGCTGCTTCCTCTTTATTTAATAAATCGATTGCTAATTGTAATTCCAATGCAAACATCCTTTCGTTACTAAAGTCATATATCTTCAGTTCTTAGTTTTGTCTTTCACATTTATTAGTCTACCCGTCTTCTATCTTTTTAAACGATATAACTTCATCAAACCTTTATCTTATTTTTTATAAAAGCCCTTACAGTAATTCAACTATTTAAGGGTATAATTACCATTTTTTCTAAATAAATTGAGCAGAGATGTACAATTAGTCACATCTTTTTAGTAAAATAAATAGATAAACATATTGTATGGTTGCAAGGAGTGAAAGTGTTGGAACCCATTAACGCTGAAGAAGTACAACAATTATTAACATCATTCGAAAATAAACCTGTATACCTACACGTTGAAACGACTAATGGTGCGTATGCGAACCATTTCGATCAACGTGTCTTTAATGCGGGAACGTTTTTAAGGAATATACAAGTCACGTATGAACATGCACAACTTAAAGGTGGAGAGAAAGACCCTTATAGAGTTGGTCTAAAACTCCGCGATGGTGGTTGGGTTTACGTTCAAGGGCTAACGCATTATGAAATCAATGACAACAATGAATTTTTAATCGCAGGATTTAACTACGAAGGACAATTGGCTGCCACAATCGAAATCAGTGAAAAGCCATTTACAGTATAGAGGAGGTTTATTCATGAAAGATGAAAGACACGTGTTAATGATATTTCCACACCCTGATGATGAGACCTTCTCATCAGCTGGAACGATTGCCAGTTATATCGATAAGGGCATACCTGTCACTTACGCATGCCTAACATTAGGACAAATGGGACGTAATTTAGGTAATCCTCCTTTTGCAACTAGAGAATCACTACCTGATATTCGCGAGCGTGAATTAGAAGAAGCCATGAAAATCATTGGTATCACTGATTTACGTAAAATGGGGTTACGTGATAAAACAGTTGAATTTGAGCCTCATGAGCAAATGGATGACATGGTACAAAATTTGATTGAAGAAACCAATCCATCAGTGATTATTTCTTTCTATCCTAAATTTGCCGTACATCCCGATCATGAAGCAACAGCCGAGGCTGTAGTAAGAACCGTAGGACGTATGCCTAAGGATGAACGACCACGATTACAACTTGTAGCGTTTAGTAATGATGCACCAGACATACTAGGCGAACCAGATATATTAAATGACATTCGTGCATATCGAGATTTAAAATTGAAAGCTTTCGAAGCACATGCATCTCAAACTGGTCCATTTTTAAAACAATTAGCGAGTCCAGAAGTCGGTGGCGAAACGCAAAGTTTCTTAGACGTCGAACCATATTGGACATATCACTTTGAATCTTAAGGGGAGGTAAACAATGACTGAATTTGATTTATCTACACGTGAGGGTCGTTGGAAACACTTTGGCTCAGTTGACCCAATCGAAGGTACTAAACCAACAACTAAAAATGAAATGACTGACTTACAAAGCACACATAAAAATTTCTTATTTGAAATTGAAGAAGTCGGTATTAAAAACTTAATTTATCCTGTGAACATCGATCGCTTCCAAACAGCGGGGCGCTTTAGCTTCTCAACGAGCTTAAATAAAGATGAAAAAGGCATTAACATGAGCCGTATTCTTGAAAGTGTCGAAAAACATTATAACAATGGTTTAGAGTTGAATTTCGATACACTTTATCAGGTATTACGTACATTACAGACGAATATGAAACAGAATTCAGCAGGTGTTGATGTTTCGGGTAAATGGTTCTTTGACCGCTTCAGTCCAGTAACGAACATTAAAGCAGTAGGCAATGCCGATGTCACTTACGGATTAGCCATCGAACAAGACCAAATTACACGTAAAGAAATTACAATTGAAGCAACTGTAACAACACTATGCCCATGTTCTAAAGAAATCAGTGAATATTCAGCCCATAACCAACGTGGCGTAGTTACAGTTAAAGTTTATTTAGATAAAAATAATCAAGTGCTAGACGATTATAAAGAGCGAATTTTAGATGCTATGGAAGCAAATGCAAGTTCAATATTATACCCTATCTTAAAACGTCCGGATGAGAAGCGTGTGACAGAACGTGCTTATGAAAATCCACGTTTCGTCGAAGATTTAATTCGTCTAATTGCTGCTGACTTAGTAGAATTTGATTGGATAGAGGGCTTTGATATTGAATGTCGTAATGAAGAATCTATCCACCAACATGATGCATTCGCGAAATTAAAATATAGAAAATAATTGACGTATATAAACAAACATGGCAGTTGCCACACGTTCGAGTGTGATAACTGCCATGTTTTATGTTTATATATTATTGCTTAGCCATTTTCTTTTCACCTGGTTTAACAAAGCACATAGCTACAACACTGATTAGTGATGCTATAACCGCTGACACAAACATAGAAGTGTAACCATAACTTGCGACGAGGTACCCTGTTAATGTCGGTGCGATAACAGTCGCTGAGTTAACAAAGAAGTGTGTTATACCACCATAAGTACCTGTCTTATTCGGTGCAGTATCGATAATTACAGACCAGTACACACCATTAGGTAAGAAAATGAAGGCATTTCCTATCATCATTAGAAGCATAATTGCGACGATACTATGTGTAAATGGAATGATTAAGAAACAAATTGCTGCACAAATCATGCCAGCGATCGCAAAATATGAACGTGCGATACGTAAATTCCCCGTTTTATGACGTAACCAGTCAGATATATGACCGCCAAAATAAATCGTGAAACATGCTCCAATCCACGGCACCATACCTAAATACCAAAGTGAATGAATTTCAAAATGATACTCATCTTGTAGATACTTTGGTGTCCAAGTTAAAATTAAAAAGTTAACATATTGGAAACCAAAATACCCAAACATATTACCAACCAATGTCGGACTTTTAAAGAAATGGTACCACTTTTCATCCTTAGTATCTTCCGTTTCAACTGTCTTTTCTACATTTAAACTATCTTCCGTTGAACGAATTTCTTTCAATTCTGCTTCGGAAACACGCTTATTATCTTCGGGATAATCAGTAAATACAAATGCCCAAATGACTACCCATACTAAGCCTAATGCACCTAAAATCATGAATAATAATCTCCAGCTCGCAATCGTCAAGAAACCAGAAACAATCGGAGCAGTAATTAATGCACCAAGCGGCACGCCTATAAGTCCAAGTGCTGATAATAATCCACGTTCTTTAGGCGCAGCCCAGTTCGCATTTGTCTTACTAATAATTGAGAATACCGGGCCCTCTGCAACACCAAATAGTACTCTAAGCAATCCAAATCCTACTAACGCTGAACCTCCGAAAATTGCCATACCTAATTCTCCAGCATATGCCATTCCCATTTCAGCTATAGACCATGCCGTACCAGCGATAATCCAAACAAACTTTGGCCCCTTCTTATCAGCTGTTAATCCACCAATCAGTGATCCAAGCATATAGCCATAACCAAAGTAGCCTAGAATTTTACCCCAAGCGATAGTATCAAAGCCATATTCACTGATAATATCCTTTTGTGCGTATGAAATCGCGCCCCTGTCAATGTAATTAATCATTGTCATAATAATGATCATCGTAATAATAAAGTATCTGTATTTCTTCATTTCAGCCCCCACCCTTTGTAAGAAAAATTACTTTACTACGATATTTTACCATATTTTTTGTAAGCGTTATCACAAGGGTTTGAATAAATGAAAATTAAGTATTTCTTGTTTATTGGCAATATTATCTTTGGTTATAATTAAAGCAATTTCTTTATTTGGAGAAAAATACGCAGTCTTTTTGTTTTTTACAAATTTATAGATTGTCTCAAAATCATCTATTTCATTTGTTTCGCTATTATGAGTATCCTTTAACTCTCCACCTATAATATGATAAATATTTCCAATTGTTAGCATAATCACTACCTACCCTTTGAATGCCTTTTGGTACTGTACATACCCTGATAGATAATGCTCAATATCATCAATACGGACACGATAACCATGGTGTTTAATAAAGAAACTTCCTAAAATTCTAGATGGATTTTTAAAGTACATTGCAGTTTCAGGGTAAAAGAATCCAACTCTTTGATAATCTGCTCTAATATCAATAACTTCTTTTAAATATTCCTCATCTATCAAATGATTTACTAATTCCCCAAAACCAGTTTCTTTGGCTTTTTGAACTAATCTATAAGTAGCCATTAACATTTCCAAGAATGTTGGGAAAGTAGTTTCACGATTTTTAATATAATCTAGATACGTATTCACATTGTTTATACCAAATTCAAAATATTTTTCTTGAGGATTAATTTGAATTAATTCATTTGTACAATAACCTAACCAATGATCATGATATTGCCAATATTTCTTCTCAATGAAACGATCCATTAAATTTTCTACAGTTTTCAACCATACTTTATTATTATCTCTTTGATATAGTCTCAACAAAGCAAGCGCAGCTTCTCCATCATAATAAATAATTCTGAATTTCTCTTTTACGCTTAAATCAGGATAATTCAATAAGTGCGTCGTTTCATAGGTATCTTCATCAATCATTGAAAGAATACCGTTCGCCACTTTTTGAGCAGCTTCAAGATATTTAGGATTATTCTCATATTTTAAATATTCACATATAGCGAATATAAATGAAGCATTTTGTCCTAATTTAATTTCATTAGCATCTTCCGTATCATCATAGATATATGCTTTATCTTCAACTTCAAGTAATTGATTTGAAATAACATAATCAATTGCCTTTTCAACAGGTTGTAAACTTTTGCCTAAATAGGCTAATCCTTCTATTAACGCATATGTAGAAGATGAATGTCTTAAAATATTATAAAATCCAATTTCATTATCAAAATGTGGGAAATATCCATAAATATACTTACCATTATCTAACAACATATTCTGTAAAAAATTAGTGCTACTTTCAATTAATTGATCAATTTCATTCTCTAAATGATCTACTTTTCTTAAACCTTTTCTATAACCATTGCTGTATAGTTCATATACTTTCTCATTACCTATGAAGAAACCTTGTGTATAAAATTTAACAACTTCTTTTTCATTATAAAATTCACTAGAAAATGCCTTTTTGTTAGTCGTATATTTACGTAAATAATTATTAATATTTTTTTCAGAAAGAAATAATTCTTTAGTAGAATTATCTGGTCGAACAAAAGCATTTGCATTAATTTCTTCAGGTAACACTGCTAGATTCCATTGACTATCAAACGCTATACCAAAATCCACATAATTACGTCTTGTATTAATCAATTCTTTTTTTAATTCTTTAAATAGAACTTTTTCTGTTGACGTAACAATATCTAATTTAATCCACTCTGGAAACTGACCTGTCTTCTTTTTAAATTTAAGTGCTAATTTCGAAATATCTTGCTTAAGATAATTAGTTTTTTTGATTAATTTAACTTGGGCTTTGATGTTAGGTTTACCCAAACTTATAAAAACATAATTATTAATTTCGCTTTTATTATTTACTTCGGTTAATAAATTTTCTAATTTATATTCAAAATCCATAGTTTCCTCCTTATTTATAAATATTTATCCTATTTCCATTAATTTATATCATAGTATTTAAAATAAAACCAGGCCATAGAAGGCCTGGTTTTAAATTTCATTGTGTAAATATGAAGTCTACCTATTATTTTTCTTCATTATTTTTGTTTTTACGACGTCTGCCCACTAAGAATAATCCACCAAGTGCAGCGAATAATGAACCAAATAATGTGCCATTAGTTTGATTTTCATTACCAGTATCAGGCAATTCTTTGCTATTTGATTTATCTGCTTTGCCATGATTATCTTTATCTGCGTCTGCGTCACTATCTGCATCTGCGTCACTATCTGCATCGGCATCGCTATCTGCGTCTGCGTCACTATCTGCATCGGCATCACTGTCTGCATCGGCATCGCTGTCTGCGTCTGCATCGCTATCTGCGTCGGCATCACTGTCAGCGTCGGCATCACTATCTGCGTCGGCATCGCTATCTGCATCTGCGTCACTGTCTGCATCGGCATCGCTATCTGCGTCGGCATCACTGTCAGCGTCTGCGTCACTATCTGCATCTGCGTCACTATCTGCGTCGGCATCACTATCTGCATCTGCGTCACTATCTGCGTCGGCATCACTATCTGCATCGGCATCACTGTCTGCATCGGCATCGCTATCTGCGTCGGCATCACTGTCTGCATCGGCATCACTATCTGCATCTGCGTCACTGTCTGCGTCGGCATCGCTGTCTGCATCTGCGTCACTATCTGCATCGGCATCGCTATCTGCATCCGCGTCGGCATCCGCGTCAGCATCTGCGTCGGCATCTGCATCAGCATCCGCATCAGCATCAGCATCCGCGTCGGCATCACTGTCCGCGTCAGCATCGGCATCACTGTCCGCATCCGCGTCAGCATCGGCATCACTGTCCGCATCCGCGTCGGCATCTGCATCACTGTCCGCATCCGCGTCGGCATCCGCATCGCTATCATCATCGAAGTATCCATTATCAATACTGAAGTCATCATGATCAGTAATTGTTACACGTACTTCTTCACCATCAGCATCTTTTTCATCATCACTACCTGAGTTTGTAGTTGTTTGAGTTAATCCTTCAGGCTTTTCAAAATGTACAATATAGTCTCCACTATCTAAATCATCAAAGCGATACTTACCATTTTCATCTGTTGTTGTTGTTTTTAATACGTTACCATTACCATCTTTTAATGTAACTGTTACGCCTGGAATACCTTTTTCATCAGAATCTTGAACACCATCTTTGTTAGTGTCTTTCCATACATAGTCACCTAAACTATATTTTGGAGTTTTATAGAAGCCACTATCTAATGTCCAGTTATCAGCACCATTAATTGTTCCTTTAGCAATTAAACCATCAGAATCTGTTGCATCATTATTACCCGTATCAACCTTAGTTGGTGTATAACCTTTAGGAGTTGTGAATTCAACAGTATAATCGCCATTTTGTAAATTATTAAATTGATATTTACCATTAGCATCAGTTGTTGTACGATCTAATTCGTTTCCATTACTATCTTTTAAAGTAACATAAACTCCCTGAATACCTTTTTCACTTGAATCTTGAATGCCATCTTTATTTGTATCTTCCCAGACATAGTCACCTAATGAATATCTCTTTAAATCTCCCTCTGCAGTTGATGAACCTTGAGCAAGTGAATATGAATTTCTATGAGTATAATTTTGTACATCGGTTTGTAATGTATAATCAATTCTGCCATTAGTAGCAGATGATTCACTATCTGGATTAGCAACTTGTTGGATGATATATTGTTTATTGCTAGCTGTCGTTCCATCTAATAAAGTTAAAGTTGCTGTCGTATTATTATTACTATAAGTCACCTTAAAATTATTTGTAACATCTTTAAGACCTGAAGTTACTGGAGTGAAACTATCAGCAAACTGATTTTGATTTGTCACTTCATAGATTTTAAAATTATTTGCATTAGGATCGAATTTATAGCCTGTTAATTGACTTACTAACACTTCTTTTTTGAAATTATTCTTAGGTTGATTGACATATACAGTCATATGTCGTGCTAATGTATCAGGATCAATATAATTTGTACCTGCAACTAGTGTATTTCCTTTTTTATTACCATAATCTACAGTAATATTTTCTGAATATTTATCATTACCTAGTGTAACATCCATCGGATACGTAGCTTTATCAGTATTAGCATTTTCGCGTTTAGAAAATGTAACTTGTTCGAAACTTCCTTTGATATTATCATACTGATCTACATAGTTTGTAAATGTATAAGTAGTAGAATTTGTAGCACTATTATATATACCTTTCGCAATTAAATTGCCATTAGCATTGTACAATTTCTGTTCTGTAGAAGGTAAACGTACTGAACCGGGACGGTAATAATTTCCATATTGGAAAGTAAATGTATCTCCTTCATGCACATCATCATCAACTGTATAATCCGCTTTCAACTTTAATACAGCCCCTGAAGTCGCCCAAAACTCCTCTTGTCCAGTATTTTTATTAATATTTGGTGGATCAATCTCTATATCAATATTTGAAAAATGAACCTTGTCATTAACATTTTGGCCAGTTGAAACTGCCGCTAATTTTCTAAGTTTTGATAAAGGACTTGCAGTATTAGAAGTTGTTCTTACATTAGTTGCTAGTGGCTCAGTTGCTGATAATGCCTGAATACCATAATCATTCTTATTTGTGTCATTAGCTAACGCTGCTTTCAAAATTTCATTATTTAACTCATCTTCTGATAAGCCTTTTAAATCACTATTATTTGCAACCATTTTTTCAATATTAGCTGCATTTTTTTCATCTACATTTAATTCATCTAAAGTTTGTTTAGTATAACTAACTTTGTCATTAACTGAACTATTTGCATCAATATTTACTGATCGGTTTTGCTTTTCTAGGTCTTTATAATTTTCTTCTTTTGTTGCTTCTTCTGTGTTAGCTTCTTCTGTGTCAGCTTCTTTTGTTGTTACTTCTTCTGTGTCAGCTTCTTTTGTTGCTACTTCTTTTGTTGTTGCTTCTTCTGTACTTGCTTCTTTTGTTGCTACTTCTTCTGTACTTGCTTCTCTTGTTGCTGCTTCTTCTGTGTTAGCTTCTTTTGTTGTTGCTTCTTCTGTACTTGCTTCTCTTGTTGCTGCTTCTTCTGTACTTGTTTCTTCCGTACTAACTTCTTTTGTTAAGTCTGAATTACGATCATTATTATTTACATTGTTTTGTAAATTTAATTTTCCACCATTTTCAGTAGTACTATCAGTGTTTTCTGCTGCTTTAGCTTCTTCGCCTGCCCCAAATAATAATGATGCTCCTATAAGAATTGAAGCTGTGCCTACGGTGAATTTTCTAATGGAGTATTTGTTTAGACGATTAGGTAAGAAGTCTACCTTTTTCTTAATTGGCCCTTGTCTTCTTTTGTCCATATTTTCCTCCTAAATTTTATTATCATTAATATATTCAACTTCCATATAAATATTAATGAAAGTTCACTTAAATCATATTTCATAATTAAATTTATTACAATACTTTAATTAAAATTACTTTTAATTTTAGTAATAGATAAAAAATTATTCCATTATAACAAAATTCATTAAATACAAAAAATATTTCGTAAAATATTTAAAAAAAATAACCATAGTATTCCCTTAAGGAAATACTATGGTTACATGCATAATCAGTAAATTTTTACATATTTATTATTTACTTTTCAACATTATTATTTTTGTTTTTACGACGTCTGCCAACTAAGAATAATCCTCCAAGTGCAGCGAATAATGAACCAAATAATGTGCCATTAGTTTGATCATTATTACCTGTATCAGGTAATGCTTTACTATCAGATTTATCTGCTTTGCCATGATTATCTTTATCTGCGTCGGCATCACTGTCTGCATCTGCGTCACTATCTGCATCGGCATCACTATCTGCGTCGGCATCACTGTCAGCGTCTGCGTCGCTGTCTGCATCGGCATCGCTATCTGCGTCTGCGTCACTGTCTGCATCGGCATCACTATCTGCGTCTGCATCACTATCTGCGTCTGCGTCGCTGTCTGCATCGGCATCGCTATCTGCATCTGCGTCACTATCTGCGTCTGCGTCACTGTCTGCGTCTGC
>NZ_JAESMI010000008.1:0-29470 GCF_017893095.1 Staphylococcus sp. GDX8P80P
TAATTGGGGTCAGCCCAAATTCTTTGAAACTTGCATATGCTTCTTTTTTTCGGGAAGAGAAGACCATACAGAGATGTGAAATTAAAAATGATGTAAGTTATAAGAAACCGTAGCGCAACATTGAAAATAGAGAAAGGCATATAATGAGAAAAAAGGAGTGGATAGCATGACGAAAGATTTAGTAAAACGTCTACAAGAAAAAGAGGAAAAGATGATTGAAATACGTAGACACTTACATGAACATCCAGAATTATCATTCAAAGAGTCAGAAACACCGAAATATATCGCAGAATTTTATAAAGATAAAGATTGTGAAGTAGAAACGAATGTCGGCCAAAATGGTGTGAAAGTGACAATCGACAGTGGCAAACCAGGAAAAACGATTGCGATTCGAGCAGATTTTGATGCTTTACCAATTCAAGAAGATACGGGCTTATCATTTGCGTCTAAAAATGACGGCGTTATGCATGCATGTGGACATGATGCGCATACAGCGTACATGTTAATCTTGGCAGAAACATTAATTGAAATGAAAGATCAATTAAATGGTAAAGTGATTGTGATCCATCAACCTGCTGAAGAAATGCCTCCAGGTGGCGCCAAAGGTATGATTGAAGATGGCGTGTTAGATGGTGTCGATCATGTGCTTGGTACACATGTGATGACTAATATGGAACCTGGTAAAGTGTTCTACCGCCCTGAAAATGTGCAAACAGGTCGTTCATACTTTAAATTAACGATTCAAGGCGAAGGAGGTCATGGCTCATCACCACATACTGCAAATGATGCGATTGTTGCTGGTGCAAACTTTGTTACAACTGCGCAAACGATTGTTTCCCGTCGACTCAACCCATTTGAAACAGGCGTTGTAACGATTGGTTCATTTGATGGTAAAGGTCAATTTAATGTGATTAAAGATAAAATTGAACTTGAAGGTGATGTTCGTGCGCTAACAGATGCTACACGTGATCGCATTGCTGAAGAATTACAACGCATGGTTGAAGGTCTTGAAGCCACATTTGGTGTTAAATGTGACTTTGAGTTCAGTAAAGATTACCCTGCACTCTATAATGACCCTGAATTTACGAATTATGTAGCAGAAACAATTAAAAACGCTGATTTAGATGACGTAAAAGGGGTAGAAGAATGTGAAGCACAACCCCCATCAGAAGATTTTGCATTTTATGCTAAAACATTACCAAGTACATTTATTTACTCAGGTGCTGCGCCACAAGATGGTAAAGTGTACCCGCATCATCACCCTAAATTTAATATTGATGAGAAAAGTATGTTAGTCGCAGCAGAAGCTGTAGGTGCAGTTGTGTTAGATTATTTGACTTCTAAATAAATCCAATTTTATTTCACTTTAGCCAACACAACTTCAAAAAGTGTTGGCTTTTCAGTACTAGTGTAATACTACGTATCATGATAGTATAAGCGTATATCTAAACGCTGGGGTGAGATAATGAGTTTTTACGAGTTTATGCAAGGATTTATTGGTGACCAAACCCCTTTGGGAGAACTTGCACATTGGATTAGTCAAGATCAACATTTTCCTAAGTATGAGCGTATCTCTGACAATATACTTAGCTATTTTACGACAATTGCAACATTGGACCATGAATTTTTAGAAATCGTGAAGCGATCTATCTCGCTTTATGAACAAAGCCAATTATAATGACCGAATGAATATAGATATGCAAATTAAATCGTAGCTCAATGCTAGTTTAGAAATGAAGGATAAGAATCATGATTTTAAAAGATAGTTATAAAACATATGTAGTAGAAGAAAAGGGCGACAACATCATTTCAATAAAGAAAAATAACGATGAACATCAATATGATGTATTAGAGGTAATTGATGATTTATCTAATGATTCTTTTTGTGTTTTAAATCATTTGTACGTCAATGAAGGTATGGAGGATGCATTTGAGAAGAAATTCTTAGAACGTCCTAAATATTTACAAAATGTACCAGGATTTAAAGCTTTAAGATTTTTACGTCCGAAAGTAGCAGGACGACACTATATTATTTTAACTTTATGGGAAGAACGTCAGGCATTTTATGATTGGCAAAATTCCAATGAATATAGTCAAACGCATAAACATAGAGGCACTGATAAAGGTGTTGATCGTGACATTGTGAATCGTGATTTATCATATAATGTGCGAATTGAGTTAGCAGGTTTAGAATCAAAATTAAATTTAAGCAATATTTTTTAATATAGATGTAAAGATTAAGCCATTTGTCGTCATTTTTCGGCATCTGTGCTTAATCTTTTTCTTTTTTCAACGTAGGATTAAAACGTTTACATAAAGGCTTTTGATTTCATCGGACTAAAGCGTTTGATAAGATAATAAATAAGGTCGAACTGAAAGGGAGTATAGTAATGGATAATTCAAGTTTATTGGCACCAGAGACTTACAATATTGTTTCTGAAATTGAGAAACATGCTTCTAATACATCTAAGAAAGCCCTCATTTATGAAAATGGGGTAGACGAACCAATTACAGTGACATATTCAGAACTAATCAAAAATGCAAATAAAGTGGGACATGTATTATTAAATCATGGACTTCAAAAAGGCGATAAAGTATTAATTATGATGCCACGCGCAATCATGACATATGAACTTTATCTTGCTGCTCTAAAATTAGGTATCGCGATTATACCTAGTTCTGAAATGTTAAGAACAAAAGACTTACAATACCGTATTACACATGGTGAAATTAAAGCCGTGATTGCCAAATCAGACTTCATCGAAGAATTTAAAGGTATTAAAGAGTATGACACATTAACAAAATTTATTGTTGATGGACATGAAACGGGTTGGACAAGCATCGAAGACGAAAAAGCATCTCAAAGTGATGTACTTGATATAACGCGTACATCAAGAGACGATCTAGCAATTCTATCTTATACGTCTGGAACAACAGGTAATCCTAAAGCTGTTACACATTCTCATGGTTGGGGTTATGCACATATGAAAATGGCGCCAGAACACTGGTTATGCATTAGAGAAGATGATTTAGTGTGGGCAACTGCTGCGCCAGGTTGGCAAAAATGGGTTTGGAGTCCATTCTTATCAATTATGGGATCAGGTGCCACAGCATTTGTTTATAACGGTAAATTTAACCCTTCACGTTATCTTGAATTATTACAAGACTTTAAAATTAACGTCTTATGTTGTACGCCAACAGAATATCGTATGATGGCGAAATTGGATCATTTACAAGATTATAATTTAGACCACTTACATAGTGCAGTATCAGCAGGAGAACCATTAAACCGTGAAGTGGTAGAACAATTCCGCAATCACTTTGATTTAACAGTTCGTGATGGTTATGGCCAAACTGAAAGTACATTATTGATTGGTTTCTTGAAAGACACTACATCACGACCAGGGTCTATGGGAAAAGAAATTCCGGGCAGTCGTGTTACGATCGTTGATGATGAAGGCCAACAGGTGGGAACAAATGTTAAAGGTAATATTGCATTACCGCTTGATTTCCCAGGTTTATTTAAAGGCTATTATAAAGATGAAGAACGTACAAAAGCAGCTCAAGCAGGTGACTATTATATTACTGGAGATTTAGCACATATTGATGAAGATGGCTATTTCTGGTTTGAAGGTCGCCGAGATGATATTATCATTAGTTCAGGTTACACAATTGGACCATTTGAAGTTGAAGATGCTTTAACTAATCACCCAGCAGTAAAAGAATGTGCTGTTGTTGCGAGTCCTCATGAAATTCGAGGTAATATCGTTAAAGCTTTCGTTATTTTACAAGATAACTATCAAGGCAATGACGAACTAGTTAAAGAATTACAAACCTTTGCGAAGAATGAAGTTGCACCATATAAATATCCACGTGCAATTGAATTTGTAACGTCACTACCTAAAACAAATTCAGGTAAAATCCGTCGTGTTGAATTACGCGATGCAGAGCGTGAGAAATATAATAAAGCAAACGGCTTTAAATAATAGAATATTTAATGAATGAAAAGACGGGAGTGGGACAGAATTCTTTTTGAATTCGTCGTCCCACTCCCGTCTACATTTTGCGTTATAGGTCGCAATGATTATCTCGCTGTATAACCACCATCGACCGTTAATGCTGCACCTGTAATAAAGCGTGCTTCGTCACTTGCTAAGAATAATACAGCATTAGCGACATCTATAGGTTCACCTAAATAACCAATTGGATGACGTTCAGACATTTTAGCAGTATAAGCGTCTAAGCCACCTTCTGTTTCAGCCCCTAATTTCTTCACTAAAGGTGTTAAAATTGTACCTGGATGTACAGAGTTAACACGAATATGATCTTTACCAAAGCTGATAGCATCTTGACGTGTCATGTTTGTCACAGCACCTTTTGCTGCTGCATAAGGTGTTAATTCATCAGTACCAACTAATCCTAAAATAGATGAGAAGTTGACGATAGAACCGCCACCATTGTCACGTAATAAAGGCACCGCATGTTTTGTACAGAAGAACACGCCTTTTACATCAACAGCAAATACTTGATCCCATTCTTCCTCTGTGAGTTGGTCCGTCGTTTTATCTGCACCAGTAATACCAGCGCAATTGATAAGTATATCTAATTTACCAATGTCCTGTTTAATGTGTTTAAAGGTTGCTTCGACGCTCGCTTCTTTAGAAACATCTAAAACATAACCATAGACATGTTGATCTGTCGTTTTAGATAATGTGTCGACGGCTTGATTAACGATGTCTTCCTTAAGGTCGGAAATAATGACTGTTGCACCTTCTTCGGCGAAACGTTTAGCTGTTTCAAAGCCCATGCCACCACCAGAACCAGTAATTAAAGCAACTTTATTTTCTAATCTCATAATGATCCCCCTTTTTCAAAGCTGAAATAATTGCCATTACGATTTAATGGTAGCACCCGCAATAAATAATGTATAATTCATAATAATTATATTTTTATAACTTAAAGTTATGAAAAGAGGTGTAAGATATGGAAATGACTAAACTGAACTATTTTAAAGTTGTGGCTAAAATGAATAATATGACGGAAGCGGCTAAGCAATTAAATATTTCGCAACCGGCCTTAAGTAAAGCGATAGCTTCAATTGAAGATGAATTGGGTGTAGCATTATTTGATCGAAAAGGACGACAAATCTATTTAAATCGTTATGGTGAATTAATGCTGAATTATGTGAATAGTGCAGTTAGGGAGCTTAATGAAGGTGAACGTATCATTAAAGAATTAATCGGTGTTGAAAGTGGTCAAGTTTCGTTTGCTATTACCTTTCCACATGTAATGCCATCGCTCATTCAAAGCTATGTGGCACTACATCCGAATATCAAGTTGAAACAGTATCAAGCTGTGTCTGAACGCGCTACGCAATTAATATTAAATAATGACGTGGATTTTGCAATAGCGTCATCTAAAATTGAACATAAAGACGTGATCTGGGAACCAATCATTCAAGATGACATTTATTTAACAATTAGTAAAGATCATCCGTTTGCTCAATATGACACTATTAATTTACAACAGATTAAAGACGAACGATTAATCGGTCAAATAGAAGGTTATGGTTTTCGGGATAGGATAGATGACATCTTAGAACAAGAAGGAATTGTTCCAAATTATCAAATCGAGGTTGAAGATTCGAGTGCAATTTTAAAATTAGTCGCGATGAATATTGGCGTTTCATTTACGCCTAAGCAAGCTTTAAGAGGACTTGATGAGCAAATTGTAGCGATACCCATTGATAATGAACGTTGTTACCGCATGATTGGTTTGGCATATAAAAAAGCCCATTATTTTACAGAAGTAGCGACATCATTTAAGGCATTTGTAACACATTATTTTCAAAATGATATCCAATAATCCATAACTATATAAATAGTATGACACAATTAAAACGTGTGAAATAGACGTAATGATACGTATTCTAATGTCTATGTAACGCTTTAATTGTGTCTTTTTTATAAACCTTTAACATAAATGTGATGTTTTTAATTGTATTTATATAGATTATATGACATACTCAATATTAATTAGTATGACATAATAATTAATTGAGGTGACATTATAATGACTAAATTTATTTATGCTTTTGATGAAGGACAAAAATCGATGAAGGATTTGCTCGGTGGTAAAGGTGCCAACCTTTCTGAAATGAAACGATTAGGTTTACCTGTACCTGATGGCTTTACGATTACGACTGCTGCTTGTATTGAGTATTTACGTCAAGGCAAATCATTATCAACAGAAGTGAAAACACAATTAATTGATCATCTTGCTGCATTTTCAGAGAGAACTGGTAAAAGTTTCTCATCAGATGCCAATTTATTACTTGTGTCTGTGCGTAGTGGTGCTAAAATTTCGATGCCTGGTATGATGGATACCATTCTGAACTTAGGATTAAATGATGATAATGTTAATAAGTTAGCTGATAAAACAGGCGATGCACGCTTTGCATATGATTGCTATCGTCGTTTACTTCAAATGTTTGGTGAAGTGGTATACAACGTGCCAATGCAATCATTTGATACATACTTTGAGGATTACAAAGCACGTCATAACTTTGAGAATGATGCTGCGATTACAGCTGAAGGTTTACAAGAGATTTGTGAACGATTTAAAGAGATTTATGTCGAAGAAGTGTATAAACCATTTCCGCAAGAACCTTTAAAACAATTAGAAGAAGCAATCGAAGCAGTCTTTAAGTCTTGGGATAATGATCGTGCGCGTATATACCGTGATTTAAATGACATTCCTCATGACATTGGTACAGCCGTGAATATTCAAGAAATGGTCTTCGGTAATAGTGGAGACAATAGTGGTACAGGTGTTGCCTTTACACGTAACCCGGTTAGTGGCGAAAATAAATTGTTTGGTGAGTACTTATTAAATGCACAAGGTGAGGATGTTGTAGCAGGTATTCGTACACCTAAAGATATTTCGACACTCCATGACCAAATGCCTGATGTACATCAAGAATTTGTAGATGTAACAAAGCAACTGGAACAACATTATAAAGATATGCAAGACATTGAATTTACAATTGAAAATGGCAAACTTTATTTATTACAAACACGTAATGGTAAACGTACGGCACGTGCAGCAATTAAAATTGCAGTAGATTTAGTCGCTGAAGGTGTGATTAAGAAAGAAGAAGCAATGTTAAATGTTGACGTGAAATCAATAGATCAATTATTACATCCTAATTTTGATGACAAAGCGTTAAAAGAAGCTACTGAGATTTCAAAAATTGGTTTACCTGCGAGTCCAGGTGCAGCGACAGGGCGAATTGTATTTTCAGCTGAGGATGCGAAAGTGCAAGCAGCATCAGGACATAAAGTCATCTTAATGCGCCCTGAAACATCTCCAGAAGATATTGAAGGTATGATTGCAAGTGAAGCAATTGTGACGACACATGGTGGTATGACATCTCATGCGGCTGTCGTTGCACGTGGTATGGGTAAATGTTGTGTGACAGGATGTTCAGATTTGGAAATTAATACAATAGCTAAAACGGTGTATTACGAAGGCGGAGAACTTCACGAAGGCGATACCATCTCTGTAGACGGTTCAAAAGGGGACATCTATATTGGTGAAATCAAAACAGTTAGTGCTGAACATAGTGAAGAATTTAATCAATTTATGTCATGGTCCGAAGATATTGCACGACTAAATGTGCGCATGAATGCAGAAACACCACAAGATATTAAAGCGGGTTATGAGTTCGGTTCGAAAGGTATTGGTTTAGTTAGAACTGAGCATATGTTCTTCGGAGCAGAGCGTTTAGTTGAAATGCGTCGCTTCATATTATCTTCATCCTATGAACAACGTGTTGAAGCGTTAAATAATATTCGAAAGTACCAAGTAGAAGACTTTGAAGCTATCTTTAGACTGTCAGGTGAACGTCCGACGATTGTGCGTCTTCTAGATCCACCATTACATGAATTCTTACCTAATTCAGATGAAGATGTTGAACATGTAGCACAACAATTAAATATTCCTAAAGACGTGTTAAATAAACGTATTGTTGACTTACACGAAGTGAATCCAATGTTAGGACATCGTGGTTGTAGACTTGCAATCACGTATCCTGAATTATATGAAATGCAAGTTGAAGCCATCATGGGAAGCGTATTAAAACTTAAAAAAGAGGGTATAACATGTAAACCTGAAATCATGATTCCACTCGTCTCAACTGTAGAAGAATTTACTACACTTAAAGATAAACTTGTTGAGACGATTCATAAACTAGAGAAAGAACAAGGGGACAGCGTACCATATTTAATCGGTACAATGATTGAAACACCGCGTGCATGTCTAATTGCAGATACGTTAGCGCAACATTGTGATTTCTTTAGCTTTGGTACAAACGATTTAACACAATTGACATATGGTTTCTCTAGAGATGATGCAGGCAAATTTATAAATGTGTATACTGAAAGTAATATATTGAAGCTTGACCCATTCCAAACGTTAGATAGAGATGGTGTCGGAAAATTGATTGAAATTGCAGTTGAACAAGCTAAGAAAGTGAATCCTAACATTAAAATCGGTGTTTGTGGTGAATTAGGCGGAGATGCTAAATCTATTCGTCGCTTCAATCAGCTAGCGATAGACTACGTGTCATGCTCACCATTCCGAGTTCCAGGTGCAATTTTAGCAACAGCTCAGAGTCAAGCGGAGGAAAGCGAGCAATAACGTGAAAGAAACGAATTCAAACGAACAAATGTTAAAGTTATTTATTGTATCAGATTCCATTGGTGAGACAGCGCAAAGAATGATTCATGCCACATTAACGCAGTTTCCAAATTTGCATAATGTAGAAATTAAGAAATTCCCATATATTAAGGATGAAGAGGAATTCTTAAATATTTTAAATTTGGCGCGTGAACAGCATGCGATTGTTGCAACAACATTAGTGAGTGAATCATTTAATGCACTAGGCCATGAATTTGCACGAGAGCATGATATTCCTTACGTCGACTATATGTCTGATTTAATTGGAATTATTGAAAAGACGACACACAGCCATCCGTTAATGGAAAGTGGCGCTTTACGAAAATTAAATGATGAATACTTCAAACGGATTGAAGCAATTGAATACTCAGTTAAATATGATGATGGCAAGCATTTTACTGATATTGGCGAAGCGGATGCACTCATTGTAGGTGTATCAAGAACTTCTAAGACGCCATTAAGTATGTATTTAGCTAATAAAGGCTACAAAATCGCTAATATACCATTGGTGCCAGAAATTGAAATACCTGATAACGTGTATAAGCAAAAGGGGCTAAAAGTATTTGGCTTGACTGCAAGTCCACAATATATCGCCAATATTCGAAAGAATCGTGCTGAGACACTAGGCTTGTCTAGTGAATCTCGTTACAATAACTTAGAGCGCATCAAGAAAGAACTGATCTATGCTGAAGAAGTCTTTAAGAAATTGAATGCGACTGTCATCAATACAGAATATAAATCAATTGAAGAGTCAGCATTTTATATTGAAAAGTTCTTACAACCTAAATTGCAATCATAAGGCAAAATCAATTTATCAGTCCAGTTAGAATGATGGAAATTAAGGGGAGCAGGACAGAAATAAAATTTTCCGAAATTTGTTTCTGTTCCGCTCCCCCTCATCGTATTTTATGATAATAATTGAGGCTGGAAAGGCTTTTATTTACAATTACCTTATGATGAGAAAAAACACTTAGTGTGGATTCATTCGATTTTGTATAAAAAAATATTTTTAATTAAGTTTCTCCAATTTACAATTTACCATATTTGTTTTAACATAGAAATGAAAGGCTTAACAATCTTAATATAAAAAGATATTACTTGATGGTTAGGGAGAAAGAGTAGTAAGTAATAGCTTTTTAGTTGTTAACTAATAAAATTGGAGAGGTGTACAACCATGGCAGAATCAAAAGATGTCATTTTAATTGGTGCTGGTGTCTTAAGTACAACATTTGGTTCTATGTTAAATGAGCTTGAGCCTAATTGGAATATCAAGCTTTACGAACGTATGGATCGACCAGGTCTTGAAAGTTCTAATGAACGCCACAATGCTGGTACTGGTCACGCTGCACTTTGTGAATTGAACTATACAGTTCAACAACCAGATGGTTCGATTGACATTGAAAAAGCAAAAGAAATCAACGAAGAATTTGAAATCTCAAAACAATTCTGGGGTCACTTAGTGAAATCAGGACATATTGAGAACCCTAGAGAATTTATTAATCCTCTTCCACACATTAGTTTTGTTAGAGGCGTTAATAATAAAGAATTCTTGAAAAAACGTTACGAAGCAATGAAACAATCTCCAATGTTCGATAACATTGAATATACTGAAGACATTGAAGTAATGAGAAAATGGATTCCATTAATGATGCAAGGCCGCGTTGATGACGGCAAAATGGCTGCTAGTAAAATCGACGAAGGTACTGACGTAAACTTCGGTGAATTAACTCGTAAAATGGCACGTCACTTAGAATTAGACGAGCATGTTGAAGTTAAATATAGTCATCAAGTGCTTGATTTTGAACGTTTATCTAATGGTAAATGGCAAGTTAAAATCAAAGACCTTAAATCTGGTAACGTATTTGAAGAAGTTACTGACTATGTATTTATTGGTGCCGGTGGTGCAGCAATTCCATTACTACAAAAAACAGGTATCCCTGAAAGTAAACATTTAGGTGGATTCCCGATTACTGGTCAATTCTTAGCATGTACAAATCCACAAGTGATTGAAGCACACGATGCGAAAGTATATGGTAAAGAACCACCAGGTACACCACCAATGACAGTACCTCACCTTGATGCACGTTACATCGAAGGTAAACGTACGTTATTATTTGGACCATTTGCTAATGTTGGACCTAAGTTCCTTAAAAATGGCTCAAACTTAGATTTATTCAAATCTATCAAACCATATAACATTACAACAATGTTAGCTGCTGCAGTTAAAAACTTACCATTGATTAAATATTCATTTGATCAAATCATCATGACTAAAGAAGGTTGTATGAACCACTTACGCACATTCTACCCTGAAGCACGTGATGAAGATTGGGAATTATACACAGCAGGTAAACGTGTTCAAGTTATTAAAGATACTGAAAAAGAAGGTAAAGGATTTATCCAATTCGGTACAGAAGTGGTTAACTCTGAAGACCATTCAGTAATTGCTTTACTTGGTGAATCACCAGGGGCATCAACATCAGTATCTGTAGCTTTAGAAGTACTTGAAAAGAACTTCCCAGAACACATCGGTGAATGGAATGCTAAAATTTCAAAAATGATTCCTTCATATGGTAAATCATTAATCGAAGATGTTGAGTTAATGAGAAAAATACGTCGTCAAACGTCTAAAGACCTTGAATTAGGTTATTACGAAGACGCGAAATAAATAGAAGTTAAGCAAAGCGTCTCCTGAGATTTTGAATCTCAGGAGACGCTTTTTTTAGCTTTCTATAGGAATAAAAAAGTTGGCATATTTGTAATGATAGACAATATTTGAATAATCGAAAGGTATGCCTTTAGTGGTATAAAAGGTCAAATCATGACGCATACATGGATCGTTTAGATTGAGATTTAAATGCTGTGCTTCCTGTTTAGAGAGAAAGTCGATATAAAAATAGATATCCGAGAAACCTATATTGATCTTAAGTTGCGACTGAAGATAGTCGAATATTGAACGCTCTGCACTCGCAAGGTCAAGGTGCGTAACTAATGATTGATTGAAGTAGGATGTTTCAATACATAGCGGGTTGTGGTCCAAATAGCGAATCCGTTCAACATAATAAACGTTAGTATTTTCGTCAGTTAAGCGTAAATGTTCTCTCACTTCATCATTTGGCGTGATAGATTTAAAAGTTAAGACTTTACTTGTGACTTGATGGCCTTGTAGATTGTCTGAGAACCCTTTTGTTTTTAACAAGTTAATATAACCTGATTTGTTTTTGTTTCGGACATAAATACCACTGCCTTGTGTTTGGTAAATCATGCCATCTTTTTGTAGCATGCCTAATGCTTTAATGATGGTACTTTTACTGACTTGATATTGAGATTTTAATTGTTCTACACTAGGAAGTTTATCGCCAACTTTATACTCATTATTTGAAATAGCATTTGTAATTTCGTGTGCAATGCGTTCGTACTTTAACATCATTTTACTCCCTTTATTTGAAATTCAAATATAGTATAGCAAATTTTAACACCGATTTGTAAATTGTACCGGTATAATTCAAAATAAATCATTTACAAATTGTACCGGTATAATTATAATAAGTTGTGAAAGGGTTTGCATTTTGTAGAAGTTATTTAATTGATTGGGAGGTTGTGTCATGAGTGAAAAAGATAAACGGTTGGCGAGTGACATTCTTGAAGCAGTAGGTGGAGAGGATAATATCGTCAACTACACGCATTGCGCAACGCGACTACGCATCGTTTTGAAACGATCTGTGCCAGACGCGAAGAAAAAAGTATCGGCACTTGATGGTGTGGTTACTGTTGTTGAAAATAATGGACAGTTTCAAGTAGTTATTGGCAATGCGGTCGCGAGTGTTTACAGAGAATTTGAGGGACTCGTTGGTGAAGAGAGTCAACACGCTTCTGACGATGATGTCGAAAAGGGAACGATTTTAAACCGAGTTATTGCAACAATGTCAGCAGTATTTGCGCCATTTATTTATATCTTGGCCGCAGCAGGTATTTTACAAGGGATTTTAATTATTACAAAGATCGTTGTTCCGACTTTTGAGAAAACGGGAACATATGAAGTTTTTAACTTTATTTCATGGTCTCCGTTTACATTTTTACCTATTTTTATAGCCATTACCGCATCTAAACATTTCAAAGTGAATACGTATATTGCAGTAGCTTGTTGTGCGGCTTTGGTTAGCCCGGACTTGGCAGGTATTGTCGAACGCATTGGTAGTGGCGAGACATTTACATTTGTTGGTATTCCATTAAGTGAAACCAGTTATACGTCATCTGTCTTACCGCCATTGCTTTTAGTATGGGTACTCTCATATGTTGAAAAAAATTTAAATAAATATATTCATGAAGTCATACGACCATTGTTTGTACCTTTCTTTAGTATTGTAATAATGGTGCCACTTACATTATTAATCATTGGACCATTAGCATCTGGTGCTGCACATGGCATTGCACAGGGCTTTAACTGGTTAGTGGCAGTCGCACCATGGTTAGCAGGTTTATTGATTGGTGCATTCTGGCAAGTATTCGTTATTTTTGGGGTTCACTGGGGTGTAACACCTATGGTATTGGCAAACTTTGAACAATATAAGAGTGATGCTTTCTCAGCATTTCAAACGATTGCAGTTATCGCACAGTTTGGTGCTGTAATGGGTGTATTCCTTAAAACAAGAAATAAAGAGTTAAAGAAAGTGTCTTTATCAGCAGGTATTACGGGTATCTTTGGTATTACTGAGCCTTCAATGTATGGTGTTAACTTACGATTTAAGAAACCATTTATTATCGCATGTATCAGTGGTGGTATCGGTGCCTTAGTTGCTAGTTTCTTTAACCCTAAATATTATGCCTATGCTGGCCTTCCAGGTCCAATCACAATTGTAAATGGTTATAATGCACAGAATCCAACATCTATATGGGGAATTATCATTGGTTCAATCATTGCCATTGTGTTACCTATTATTCTAATTCAATTCCTTGGGTACGGTGAAGATGTGACTGAGAAAGTGGAAGGTGTTGAAGTTGATGAAGGTCACGAGGTTAACAACGACACAACAATAGCGAACGAACAGCTTGAAAGCGATGTTTATGCACCATTAAATGGTTTGATTGTACCTTTATCTGAAGTTGATGACCCTATATTCTCTCAAGGAATGATGGGTAAAGGCGTTGCAATTCAACCGGAAAGTCATGAGATTAAAGCACCTATTGATGGCACGATCAGCATGGTGGCAGTTAGTAAACATGCTATAGGTATTACATCATCAAATGGCGTTGAACTTCTAGTGCACGTAGGCTTAGATACAGTTAAGTTAAATGGTAAAGGTTTCTATTTACTTGTTTCTGAAAATGAAAGAGTGAAAGCAGGACAACCTATATTGAAATTTGATGCAAGTTATATTAAAGAACAAGGCTATGACATGATTACACCTATATTAATCACAAATAGTGATGAATTTGAAGATGTTATTATAGCCGATACGCAAAATGTAAAAGCAAAAGATAAGATTATGACAGTTGTTAAGAAATAATAACGTATGATTAATAATTTGGAAGAGGAGTTTTAACTATGTCTAAATTACCAAATGATTTCTTATGGGGTGGCGCATTAGCGGCCAATCAATTCGAAGGTGGTTATGATCAAGGTGGTAAAGGATTAAGTGTGATTGATGTGATGACAGCTGGCGCACACGGTAAAGCACGTGAAATCACACAAGATGTAGAACCAGGCAAATACTATCCCAATCATGTAGGTATTGACTTCTATAATCGTTATAAAGACGATGTGAAAATGTTTAGTGAGATGGGTTTGAAGTGTTTAAGAACGTCAATTGCATGGACAAGAATATTCCCACAAGGGGACGAAGTTAAGCCGAATGAAGAAGGGTTACAATTCTATGATGACTTATTTGATGAATTATTGAAATATAACATTCAACCTGTGATTACACTTTCACATTTTGAAATGCCATTACATTTAGCGCGTGAATATGGTGGTTTCAGAAGTCGTAAAGTGGCAGACTTCTTTGCGCATTTTGCGGAAACGGTATTTAAACGTTACAAAGATAAAGTGAAATATTGGATGACATTTAACGAAATAAACAACCAAATGGAGATCAATAACCCAATCTTCTTATGGACGAATTCTGGTGTTGCATTATCAGATGACGATAATAAAGAGGAAGTATTGTATCAAGTGGCGCATAATGAATTAATCGCGAGTGCCAAAGCGGTTAAAATTGGTAAAGCAATCAATCCTGACTTTGAAATCGGGGCGATGATTTCACACGTGCCAATTTATCCTTATAGCTGTAATCCAGAAGATATTATGGAAGCAGAAGTGGCAAGTCGTATGCGTTTCTTCTTCCCAGATGTACATGTTCGTGGTTATTACCCAGGTTATGCGACGAAGATGTTTGAACGTGAAGGCTTCGACATTGGTTGGCAAGAGGGTGATGACGTTATTTTACGTGAAGGTACGGTGGATTACATTGGATTCAGTTATTATATGTCTACAGTTGTAAAACATGATAATGAATCAAGTGTAGAAGATAACGTTGTTAACGGTGGTTTACCAAACTCAGTTGATAATCCTTATATTAAGAAGAGTGATTGGGGTTGGGCGATTGACCCAGTCGGTTTACGTTACACATTAAATGCCCTATATAACCGTTACCAAATTCCATTATTTATTGTTGAAAATGGCTTTGGGGCTGTAGATGAATTTGATGAAAATGGACAAATCCATGATGATTATCGAATTGAATATTTACGTGAACATATTAAGGCCGCTATCGATGCAGTAGATAAAGATGGTGTAGACTTAATGGGCTATACACCATGGGGTATTATTGATATTGTTTCATTTACAACTGGTGAAATGAAAAAACGCTACGGCTTAATTCACGTCGATCGTGATAATGAAGGTCATGGTTCATTAGAACGTACGAAGAAAGACTCATTTGATTGGTATCGTAAAGTAATCGAATCAAACGGAGAAACATTATAACATTTAAGATGTATTATTGAGAATAGAATAATAATAAGCTTTCAATTACTCTAGCGTTTTGTCTTTATACTATAGAGTGATTGAGAGCTTTTTTAGTATAAAGCGAATCAGTTTATTGATTATATGTGAGAGGGTAAGATGAGACTATAACTATCAGACAAGGGAGTTTCTTTATGCGGAAAGATATATTTAGTAATCAATATTGGGAGAAAGCGTGGGAAGACGATCCTAATACACAAGATAAAAGGATGAAACGTGCAGGTTTAGGAGATCCCTTTGCGCCTGGATTTGAAAAGTGGGCACAACATTTTAATAAGCAGTCATTTACTGAAGAAAGCCAACAACGAACGAAACGTATTATGGATTGGATTGAAAGACAAACAGGTGCATTTAGCAATTTGAGTATATTAGATGTCGGTGCAGCCTCTGGTGTCTTTAGTGTGCCATTCGCTAAAGAAGGCGCAACCGTTACAGCGTTAGAGCCATCACCCATATTACATGAGATGTTACAGGAAAATGCCCACCATTATGGTGTAACGCTAGAAACCATTCATCAATCGTTTGAAGATGCTCGAAAGGAAGAGCTAGGACATTATGATTTAGTATTTGCGTCTATGTGCCCGGCAGTGACGACGTGGGAAGCGGTTAATAAAGCTATTGATATCGCACAAAAATATGTATATGTTAGTTTAATTGCTGGTCCTAAAGAGAATTCAATTGTTGATGAAGTTGTGGCATTTCTAGGGGAAACAAGTCAAGTTATGACAGCAGATATGTATTACTTATTGCAGTTATTATATGTCAATGATTACACGTATGAGACATTAATCGAACGACATACACAACACAATGATAGAACGCTAGATGATGTTATGCAGCAACTACCTCAATGGTTAAAAGAAGTTGAAGTGGAACTAGATACGCAACAACTTGCAAGTGTGAAACGCTATTTACAAGATCAATATGGTGATACGATACCTGTCATTACTGGTGGTAAATTTGGTAAAGTATTGATTCATGTCTAAAGAGATGTATAAAATGGCGTACTATATCGTAAAATTTGAACACACAGATTTATGAAAGGAAGTCAAAGTGCATTACAAGATGAGAAAAAACAACAAGAATTAAATGCTTTTATTGAAGAAACAAAACAAAAATTGGAACAATTCTACAAATAATAGATATTAAAAAAGCCGGCTGGTCGAAATAACCAGTCGGCTTTGAATCATTCGAGTGAAGTTATAGAGAACTTCACAGGAGTGATGAGAGGGCTACAGTGAGCAGATTGCTCAACAATTATACGCATCGCGCTAAAACTAAAGAACAGTTTTTGCTTAACGCTAGTAATTGCTCACAACCTAAACGCTCACTTACGCACCTAGTGATAAACGCTCACTTACGCACCTAGCGATGAACGGGCTACGAAAAGCAGGTCGTTCGACAATAATACGCTAATCGCTAAAATCAAAGAACGATTTTTGCTCATAGCTCGTTATTGCTCGCGACCTAAGCGCTTTTCTTCGCACCTAGTGATGAACGGGCTACGAAAAGCAGGTCGTTCGGCAATAATACGCTAATCGCTAAAATCAAAGAACGATTTTTGCTCATAGCTCGTTATTGCTCGCGACCTAAGCGCTTTTCTTCGCACCTTAGTTTTTGTTTACTGATGCGTCGTAGATTGAATCTACTGCGTCGCCTAATGCTTTATCGAATTCTTCTTGTGATTGGCTAGCGCGTAAGTCACTTGCTAATGCACGTGAGAAGCTTGCGATTAATTCATCGTTGTCTTTCAATAATTTGTTTGCTTCGTCTCTGCTGTAACCACCTGATAATACAACCACGCGTACAACATTTGGATGATCTGCTAATTCTTTGTATAAGTTAGCTTTAGTTGGGATAGTTAATTTTAACATCACTAATTGATCATCATTTAAAGCGTCTAAGCCTTTTTTAAGTTCAGCTTTTAATACTTCTTCGATTTCAGCTTTGTCTTTAGCGTTAATGTTAACTTCAGGTTCAATAATTGGTACTAAACCTTTAGCAATGATTTTTTTAGCGAATTCAAATTGTTGTTCAACAACGTCTTTAATACCTTGTTCGTTTAATTCTAAGATATTAGAACGCATTTTAGTACCGAAGATGTGACGTTCAACCGCACGGTCTAATGTATCGTCTAAATCATCGATAGGTTTCATTAATTGAACACCATTTTGTTGTTCAGCTAAACCTTTGTCGACTTTTAAGAAAGGAACAACACCTTTGTCAGCTAAGTAGTCGCCAGTGTATTTGCCTTCAACTTCACGATCCATTGTTTGTTCGAAAAGGATAGCACCTAAAATTTTGTCTGGAGAGAATGAAGGTGAAGTTACAACTCTAGTACGCATATCGTGTACAAGTTGGAACATTTCGTCATCATTACTATATTCGTCCTCGTTTACACCATATTCTTTTAATGCTTTAGGAGTACTACCGCCACTTTGGTCTAATGCTGCGATAAAACCTTTCCCATTTGTCATTTTTTCTAATTGTTCTTTATTCATTACTCTTTCCACTCCTTTAATTAACTTTCATATTCATTATGATAAAAAAGAAGTACATTCTCAAGTTATAAAACTTATATTTATTGAAAATTCTTATTTTACAGTTTATAGTTTCATAAATTGTACTAATTTTGTTGTATGACTCATTTTCAAAAAAATATGCGAGGTAAAAAAACATGGAACATCGTATCTTGATTATTGGTAGCCCAGGTTCAGGAAAATCAACGTTAGCAATGCGTATACAACAGAATTATAAGATACCTTTGTATCACATCGATAACATACAATGGCTTAACGATAAAGAGACTGTAACGCCGGAATTCTTGCACGCTCAGTTGAAAGAAATTGTAGCAACGCCATCTTGGATTATTGATGGCCATTATTCAAATACATTACTCATGAGATTAGAACGAGCAACGACAGTGATTTGGATTAAAGAGTCGAGGGGGAAGTGTATATACCGTGTCATCAAGCGTTATCTAATGACTGCATTTAGAAAGCCAACAGTAGGTGGCAACCCTAAAACAATAAGTTTAGCTTTTCTCAAATATGTTTGGGATTTCCCTAAAAATAATTACGACAAAGTAGACGCCTATTATCAACAAACGCAACATCATACGCAATGGGTTATTGGAAATACGCAATCAATTTATTCAAAATTAAACCTATGATTACGAGATTTAATTTAAAATTCATTTAAAAACATACAAATATTAGATAATTTAATTTATAAAATTTTGTCTTAGTGAATATTTTTGTTAAAAATATGCTATTCTAAAGGAAAGTTAGGTTCTCTTATTTAGGATAATTAAACTATTTAAATCGCTTACTATTCTAAATAATGAGAACCTAATTATACATATAAAGCATATTCGGAGGCTAAGGGAATGAAAAAGAACAAATTATTTGCTGTATTAACAACAAGTGCTTTGTTACTCGCTGCGTGCAGTAATGGTGATAATTCATCTAGTAGCGGGCAAAAAGGGGACAGCCAGAAGAACGAACAAACTAACAGTCAAAGTGAAAAATTAAAACAGAATAATGACAAAAACAAGAATGAGAATAAAGTCGATTACCCTAAAGATGGCGTTAAAGGAATTTATGTCACAAGCAATTCGACACAAGGCGATAAAATCGATGAGTTAATCAAATTTATTAAAGATTCCAATTTAAATACTATGGTCATCGATGTTAAAGATGATGAAGGTAACATAACAATGAATCTTAACACTGGCAACAAGCAAGTGGATAAGAACACATTAGATATTGTAGATGGTAAGAAATTGTTGAAAAAATTGCATGATAACAATATTTATCCAATTGCTCGTATCGTTACATTTAAGGATACTAAATTAGCTGAAGAACATCCGGAGTGGTCATTTAAAGAAAGTGATGGCTCAGTTTGGACAAATGGTAAAGGTGATAGCTTCGTTAACCCATTTATGAAAGAAGTTTGGGACTACGACATTGATGTAGCCAAAGCGGCAGCTAAAGCCGGTTTCCAAGATATTCAATTTGACTACGTGCGTTTCCCAGAAGGCTTTGAAAATGAAGCAGACAGTCTAACTTATAGTAAAGGTGACTATAAAAATAGCAAGTTAAGTTCTGGCGATCAACGTGTGGATACCATTACGAAATTCTTAGAACACGCTAATAAAGAGTTGAAACCAATGGGTGTTAACGTATCGGCAGACGTATTTGGCTATTCTGCATTAGTTAAAAATGCACCTGGTATTGGTCAAAGTTTCCCTAAAATATCTGAAAATGTAGACGCAATTTCATCAATGATTTATCCATCACATTGGAGCAATGGTGACTTTGGTTTACAAGCGCCAGATACAGAACCATATAAAACAGTGAATCGATATATTCAAAAAGAAAATAACTTATTAGATTCACTTGGTAAGAACAAACCAATTTCTCGTCCATGGATTCAAGATTTCACAGCATCATATTTAGGTGATGGTAATTATATTGATTATGATGCGAAAGCAGTATCTGAACAAGTTCAGGCTTTAAAAGATAATGGTGTGAATGAGTTCTTACTATGGAATGCCGGCAACGAATACACTGAAGGTGCAAACTATAATCCTAAAAAAGGTAGCGCGAAAGAACGTGACCCAGAAGGTGTAGAGCAAGATACAAAACAGCAAGACAATAAAGACGACAATAAAACAGATACTAATGAAGAGAATGGGAACAGCAATCAATAATAAAAAAAGCGAGATGACTTTGAAGTCATCTCGTGCTTTTTCTATGAGATTTTTCTATGAGATTTTTTTATGAGATTGTTTAGCTATTAACGCACCGCCTAGTAATAAGAAAATGCTACCTAATAATTGAGTGGATTGTTCACTGTCTGAATGACCAGTTTCAGGTAATGAAGATTGATTATTTGTACTATGATGGTTTTCTTGCTTTTGATCTGATTGAGACGATGGTACTTCATTAGATTTAACGTTACCAACATAGTAAGTATTTAATTCACGTGCACAATCTACGGAATTGACTTTTGACGCTGCTTCTTGTCGGTCATCTAATTCAGCGGCATTCGCAATACCGTGTTCAACATATGTTTCTCCACTTTGAAGTCGATTGAAGTTACTGTATCTATCATTTTTATATTCGACTTGGCCATTTTTATAAACTTTATAGACACCTATACCAGCATTTGCCTTATTGTGGCTTTCAATTTTGAAATAGTCCCCTTTATCAATTGCTTTGCCAAAGTTTTGTAAATCTGGATTACCACCACTATTTGATAATGCTTCCGAAGCAATTTCTTGTGCATTGTCCTTCGTCACTACATCAGCTGCGAGTGCATGTTGTCCGTTAAACGCAGATAATATTACCGTACTTGTTAAAAGTGTTGACGCAAATAGAGAAACCTTCACCACAATGAAAACCCCATTTCATTATTTATCTTTTACAACGTTAGTGTAACACTCAGATTTAATTAAAATAGGGGATTAAAGTAAACCATATTGAAACTTTAAATTAGCTTAAAGAACGGCGTATTTGTAAAGTTAAATTTACAATAGTAATGTTTTAATGACTATAAGCGATTGTTTATATAACGTGCATGGTTATCAACTTACCATTTCTTTTTAGAAAAATAAGGAATCGACCATGCCATCAGTAAAGTGAATATCAAGTGTGCGATCATCCATAAGGCATACTCTACCCAATTAAATTGGAACAGTGAACGTTCAGCCAACGTAATAAGTAATGGGTATAAGATTAGAAAAATAATCATTAATAAGAGATAACTTAATTTGTATAAAGATTTGAATAACAGATAAATAATTAGAAACGTTATGTAAATACAAAATCCAATAATGATATGAATTAAAAGTTCTAAAATAAGTGGTGTCTTATTAGGATCTGCGATGAAATCAATGTTGATTAATAGCAAAGTAAGGTGTGTCGTATGCATCACCACATCCATGACAAACATGATAAGTAATAATAAAATACTAATGAACAATGCACTAAGTAAGTGATAGCTGTAACGTAACATAATCATCAACCCTTCGAATGTGTTTAACAAGCTATTCCCTACAGTAAAACAACTTACACATTTTAAAAATTTAGAATATTTAAAAAATGATATTGACCCAAGCTTGATCCAATGCTAATATAATATCAATTCAATAAAACTTGTTAACTCTTATCAAGAGTGGTGGAGGGATGTGCCCTGAGAAGCCCAGCAACCGTCGTGTAACGAAATGGTGCTAATTCACATAAAGTAGACAATACTTTAAGAGATAAGAGAAAGTGTATCGATACTTTCTCTTAAATAATAGAAAGTATTTTTTTATGTCTTCTAACTATTTAAGAGTTGAAGTGTAGTTGAATCATTTTAAAAAAGAGGTGTCGATATACATGAGAAAATGGTTAAGTATGATCAGTATTTTAGTTTTAATTATCGTGTTAGCAGGATGTGGCAAAGATAAAGAGGATGATAAGACAATCACAGTTGCTGCTTCACCTGCACCCCATGGAGATGTGTTGAAGAAAGCTAAAGAACAATTAAAGAAAAAAGGTTATGATCTAGAAGTTAAAGAGGTTAATGATTATAAGGTACCAAATAAATTATTAGATAAAGGCGATGTAGATGCTAACTTCTTCCAACACGTACCGTATCTAAATGCTGAGAAGAAAAGTCATGGTTATAAAATAGAAGAATTAGGTAAAGTATTTACAACGCCAATGGGTGTCTATAGTAAAAAATATAAACATTTGAAAGATATTCCTGAAGGATCAACGATCTATGTTTCAAATAACCCTGCAGAGGAAGGACGATTTTTATCTTTCTTTGTAGATGAAGGTCTGATTAAGTTGAAAAAAGGTGTCAAAATTGAAGACGCCAAGTTTGAAGATATTGCAGAAAACAAAAAGAATTTAAAATTTAATCATCAACAAGGTGCTGAGTTTTTACCTAAAACATATAAAAACGGTGAAGGTGCAGCAGTCATTATGAATTCCAACTATGCCATTGATAATGGTTTAAAACCGTCTAAAGATGCAATTGTAATGGAAGGTAAATCATCACCATTTGCCAACATTATCGCAGTTCAAGAAGGACATAAAAATGATAAGAAGTTCCAAGAATTATTAAAAGTCATGCAATCTAAAGAAATTAAAGACTATATTCAAAAAGAATATGGAGACGATGTCATTCCATACGAAAGTAAATAATCCTATAGCTTTATTGGCCCACAAAGCGATTGCTTTGTGGGTTCGCTTTTTTAATAAATATTTATCATCAAAAATACTAAAAACAGCAAATTATAATTATTTTTGATTATTCAGAAAATATTTACAAATCTGACAATTATTAGTAAGATATTGAATATTATCAATAAACCATTGTTTATTAAGATGGCCGGAGACTTTTCAAAGAGAGGGATGTAAAAGGGATGGTCGATTATGGGAGGATGAGTCAATATGAGTAAAGCAGAGGAATTAATACAAGAAGATGGGAAGTACTTTGCGGCATCAGGAAGAATTAAATATTACCCATTAGCCATTGATCATGGTTATGGTGCGACACTCGTAGATGTGGATGGTAAAGAATACATTGATTTATTAGCAAGCGCGAGCTCGCAAAATGTAGGGCATGCACCTAAACCGGTAATTGAAGCGATTCAGAAACAAGCTGAGAAATTGATTCATTATACACCTGCATATATGTATCATGAACCAGCAGTGAAATTATCTAAGAAACTATGTGATATTGCGCCAGGTGATTATGAAAAACGTGTGACGTTTGGATTGAGTGGATCTGACGCCAATGATGGCATTATTAAATTTGCGAGAGCGTATACTGGTAGACCGTATATCATTAGTTTTACGAATGCCTATCATGGTTCAACATTTGGGTCACTATCGATGTCAGCCATTAGCTTAAATATGCGCAAGCATTATGGTCCTTTATTAAATGGCTTTTATCATATTCCGTTTCCAGATAAGTATAGAGGTATGTATGAACAACCTAATCCTAATACAGTAGAAGCGTATCTTGCACCACTTAAAGAAATGTTCGCCAAATATGTGCCAGCAGAAGAAGTTGCATGTATTGTCGTAGAAACGATTCAAGGTGATGGTGGTTTGCTAGAGCCAGTAGAGGGTTACTTTGAGGCGTTAGAATCATTATGTCGTGAACATGGCATTTTAATTGCTGTAGATGATATCCAACAAGGTCTAGGCCGCACAGGTACATGGAGTTCAATTGATCACTTTAATTTCACACCGGATTTAATCACATTTGGCAAATCATTAGCTGGTGGGTTACCGATGTCTGCGATTGTTGGTCGCAAAGAAATCATTGAAACGCTTGAAGCACCGGCGCATCTATTTACCACTGGTGCCAATCCTGTAAGTTGTGAAGCGGCTTTAGCAACATTGAAAATGATTGAAGATGACGCATTACTAACTGCTAGCTTAGAAAAAGGCGCCTATGTACGCAATCGAATGGACAAATGGGTTGATAACTATCAATTTGTCGGAGATGTACGTGGTAAAGGTTTATCTATTGGCGTTGATATAGTGTCAGATAAACAAATGAAAACGAGAGCCTCAGAAGAAGCGCTAAAGATATGTAATTATTGCTTTGATCATGGTCTTGTACTGATTGCAGTAGCTGGCAATGTGCTTCGTTTCCAGCCACCATTAGTCATTACGTACGAACAATTAGACTATGCGTTAGATACGATAGAAGATGCGTTACAAGCATTACAAGATGGACAACTTGATACTTATAATATAGATGGTCAAGGATGGTAATATATCAAGAAAAGGTAGCGAGACAATGGCATCATTGTCTCGCTACCTTTTCAATTTATTTGATGATATTAATCTTTCGGTACGATGTACTCTTTTTCTTCATTTTTCTTAGAATGTCGAACACCATAACTTAAATAGATGATGATACCAACGACAAACCAAATTAAAGTATATAGTTTAGCATCGAAGCTTAATCCCCAGAATACAAGTAATACTAAAATGAATGTAATAATTGGTAGTACTGGGAAGAACGGTACTTTAAATGACGGTACGGGTAAATCTTTACCTTCACGTTTTCTTAGTCGATACATTGCAAGAGATACAAACATGAATGCAACTAATGTTCCGGCAGAAATAAGTTGTGCTAAGAATGCGAATGGGAACATTGAACCAATTAATACACCAATAATAGTAAGTATTAAAAGTGCTCTGTTTGGTAAGTGCTTATGGTTTAATTTAGATAACCATGATGGTAATAAACCATCACGACCGAATGAATAAAGTAAACGTGATCCTGCTAACATCATACCAATTAAAGCGGTGAACATACCTATTACTGAAATTGCTTGAATGACAGCCGCGATAATGCCATGACCACTTTGACGTAGTGCCCAACCTACAGGCTCTGCATTGCCAGCATATTTAGAGTAATGGAACATACCTACTAATACTAATGCTACACCTACGAATAATACAAGTGCTACAGCTAATGAACCAAGAATACCACGTGGCATTGTTCTTTGCGGATTGATTGCTTCTGCAGAGTTAGCTGCAATAGAGTCAAAGCCGATATAAGCTAAAAATATCATTGAAACCCCAGCATAAATACCTTGCCAACCACCGAAATCACCATTTTCAGTGACTTTATGTTCTGGGATAAATGGTACATAATTGGATGCTTGAATGGCTGTTAAACCTACGATAATGAATAATACAATTGCTAATACTTTTAAGATAACTAAGATGTTCTCAATACGTGCAGTCTCAGTCATACCACGTGATAAAATAATTGCAGTAATAATGATAACTACAGCCGCGATAATGTCTATGACGCCACCATCAGCGCCAAACGGATTGGATAAAGCTTTAGGCAATACAATACCTAAAGGGGAGATAAGTCCTCTTAAATTTGCTGAGAATCCGGATGCTACAAAGGCAACGGCAATAAAGTACTCAGCTAAAAGTGCCCAACCTGCTACCCAACCTGAAAATTCGCCAAATAAAACGTTAATCCAAGAATACGCAGAACCAGCGAAAGGCATAGTTGATGCCATTTCAGCATATGAGAAGGCAACTAAACCTGCTACAATTGCTGCTAATAAGAATGATAATGCAACGGCAGGACCTGCATGTTCAGCTGCAACAACACCAGGTAATGTGAATATTGCAGTTGATACAATTGTACCAACACCTAATGCAAGAAAATCTCGAACACGTAATGTACGTTTCAAGTGCCCATCTTTATTTTGATAGATTGTGGGATCTTCTTTTCGAGTTAAATTTTTGAAAAAACTGGCCATAATCATGAACCTCCACTTACTTAATAAAATGAGTTATAAGATTAGCTTGTTAGCTCTAGAATATTTATTATCTTAGCATAAAACTTTATATTTTTGTCTAAAATTTCTGAAAATTTTAAGTTTTCTTACTTTTTATAAAATGACAGAGTATAACAAGGAAATTTTAAATGATAGATTTGATTATAACAGATTAAAAAGAAATAAAAACAACTAAAAAGGGTAAAATTATACTTATAATATAAAAAGTGGTCTTTTGGCTGAGAATAATATGCTAAAAACTTAGAATAAGTCAAGTAATTAGACCTTTTTTTAGCTATTTTTTACTAAAAAATTAAACTTTGTTGACCTATTCCATTATGGAATAGGTTCTATCGGAAATATGTATTTTATTAATAGTTACGCACATACTATAATGAGTCATGTAATAAAGTTACATCATATTCAAATGCTTCTATTATGTGTAATAAATCCATCCCCTTATATTGTATCAACGCTTAAGTGTTGAACTTTATGATTTGTTACACCTCTTGACATAAATAGAAGACTCCCATCTCGCATTTGAATATGCATCCCTAACTGAGATTACTAGCAACAATGAAATAATGAAGTAACTTTAAATATAAAGAAGCCACAACTCATGTAACTAAGTCTTTCCCTCTTTTTCCCTTAAAAATAGGCATGTATGTGGCTTCTTTTTAATATTAAAAAATAATTGGACTTTGAAAGGATATGAATTTAGATGACTAAAGAAAACTACTCTGCTGCAGATATGGTCATTGATACTTTAAAAAATAATAATGTGGATTATGTATTTGGTATTCCAGGAGCAAAAATCGATTATCTCTTTAACGCACTTGAAGATGATGGTCCAGAACTTATTGTGACACGCCATGAACAAAATGCTGCTATGATGGCGCAAGGAATCGGACGTTTAACTGGTAAACCAGGTGTGGCATTAGTTACAAGTGGCCCAGGCGTGAGTAACTTAACAACTGGATTATTAACTGCTACATCAGAAGGAGATCCAGTGTTGGCTATCGGTGGCCAAGTTAAACGTAATGACTTATTACGTATGACACATCAAGCAGTAGATAATGCTTCTCTTTTAAGATCATCTACAAAATATAGCGCAGAAGTACAAGATCCTGAGTCTCTTTCTGAAGTAATGACAAACGCTATCCGTACAGCGACTTCAGGTAAAAATGGTGCAAGTTTTATCAGTATTCCGCAAGATGTTATCGAATCACCTGTAACATCTAAAGCAATTGATTTATGTGAACAACCACAATTAGGTGTTCCAAATTTAGAAGACATTCAAGATGTAATTAAAGCGATAAAACATGCTAAATTCCCAGTGTTGCTAGTAGGTATGAGAAGTTCAAGTGAGAAAGAAACAGAAGCCATTCGTCAATTAGTTGCGAAATCAAATTTACCAGTTGTTGAAACATTCCAAGGTGCAGGTGTGCTTAACCGTGAGTTAGAAAATCACTTCTTCGGACGTGTAGGATTATTCCGTAACCAAGTGGGTGACGAATTATTAAGAAAAGCTGATTTAGTCGTTACAATAGGGTATGATCCAATTGAATATGAAGCAAGTAACTGGAACAAAGAACTTGAAACAGAAATCATTGTTATTGATGAAGTACAAGCCGAAATTACAAACTTCTTACGTCCTAAAAAAGAATTAATTGGTAATATTGCAGGTACGATTCAATTATTATCTGAGAATGTGCATGAACCAATCATTAATCAAAGTCGTTTAGATGACTTAGAACGTTTAAGAGCAGATGTTATTGAAGCAACAGGTATTAAATACACTCATGAAGATGGTGTGATGCATCCATTAGAAATTATTGAAACAATGCAAAACACATTAACTGACGATACTACAGTTACTGTCGATGTGGGTAGTCATTATATTTGGATGGCACGTAAATTTAGAAGTTATAATCCAAGACACTTATTATTTAGTAATGGTATGCAAACACTTGGTGTTGCTTTACCTTGGGCAATTGCAGCTGCGTTAGTACGTCCAAATACACAAGTTGTGTCAGTAGCAGGAGATGGCGGTTTCTTATTCTCAGGTCAAGATTTAGAAACAGCCGTACGCAAAAAATTAAACATCATCCAATTAATTTGGAATGATGGTAAATATAATATGGTAGAATTCCAAGAAGAAATGAAATATAAACGTTCAGCTGGTGTTGAATTTGGACCAGTTGATTATGTGAAATATGCTGAATCATTTGGTGCTAAAGGGTTACGTGTTACTAGCCAAGCAGAATTAGAAGCAGCATTAAAAGAAGGCTATGAAACTGATGGCCCAGTATTAATTGATATTCCAGTTAATTATAAAGATAATATCAAGTTATCAACAAATGTATTACCAGATTCTTTAAATTAATTTTTAGATAAACAAACTTAGGAGTGAATATTCAATGAGTCACGTATTATATCAACATGGTACGTTAGGTACATTAATGGCAGGTCTATTAGAAGGAACTGCATCTATCAATGAACTATTAGAACATGGTGATTCAGGGCTAGCGACATTAACTGGTTCTAATGGTGAGGTTATCTTTTTAAATGGTGAAGCATTTCATGCCAATGAACATAAAGAATTTAAGAAATTGAATGGCGATGAAATGACACCATACGCAACGATTACACGTTTTGAAGCAGACCAATCTTATCAAACCTCAGATAAGGATTCTGAAAACGTATTAAATGAAGTTAAGGAACATATGTTAAGTGATAATCTATTTTCTGCAGTGAAAATAAGTGGCACATTTAAAAAAATGCATGTACGTATGATGCCTAAACAAGAGCCACCGTATACTAGATTGATTGATTCAGCACGTAGACAACCAGAGGAAACACGTGAAGATATTAAGGGAACAATCATTGGTTTCTTCACACCTGAGTTGTTCCATGGTATTGGGTCTGCTGGTTTTCATATTCATTTCGCTAATGATGATCGCAACTTTGGCGGCCATGTATTAGATTTTGAAGTGGATGATGTCACAGTGGAAATTCAAAACTTTGAAACATTTGAACAACACTTCCCAATCAATAATAAAACATTTACAGAAACAGAAATTGATTATGCGGATGTTGATGCAGAAATTAGAGAAACTGAGTAACTAATAATTATACCTAAAGAAGAAGAGGCTGGGACAAAAATAATATAATGAAGCTATTTTGCAAATTCGCAGTAGCTGACTGAACTGAGAAGACGCTTAAATCAAGCTTTTCTCAGTCCTAGTCATCCTTGCGGGCGGGGCCCCAACAAAGAGAATTTCACTAAGAAATTCTACAAGCAAAGCAAGTTGGGAGTCGGGGCCCCAACACAAAAAATCACGAAAGTGATTTTACAAGCAAAGCAAGCTGGGAGTCGG
>NZ_JAESMI010000078.1:0-2803 GCF_017893095.1 Staphylococcus sp. GDX8P80P
TAAATTAACGAGGCGCCTTATGTATAAAAACATAACATGACTCAACACTCTACCAATGGAAACTTCAGTTCTTATCCCCACAAATGATATGTCACGACATGTAAATGATATTTGTGATGATTGTTCAGAATGTTCTCTGAAACACCAATGTATGAACTTCAATTCAAAAACAAATAAAAGAATAATGAAGAATTATAATTGGGAATATTTTAAAGCCCAAATTAATAAAAAGCTTTCAGAACCAAAAACAAAAGCCATCTACAGTCAAAGAAAAATTGATGCGGAGCCTGTTTTTGGATTTATGAAGGCTATTTTAGGTTTCACTCGAATGTCTGTTCGAGGGATAGATAAAGCTAAAAGAGAACTAGGATTTGTGCTAATGGAACTTAATATAAGAAAAGTAACAGCTCAACGAGCTGAAAATAATCAAAAAATTAAAAAAAAGACAATTTCTATATATTTCAATAGAAATTGTCTTTATTTACTTATCCAAGAACTTTATGTCCCGGGCTCTTATTGTTTTGTATTTAAACGTTTCTAGGTTAGAATATATAAATGTTATATTTATTATATAAAATTGTTATAATATAATTAAGTCAACGACCATGCGTGGACTTTAAAAAACAAAATCATGTACAGTAGTAGCCGTCTGCTATGAGACTAGGCATTATAATTGAATATCATAGTGTTGATAAAGAGATATGATTAATGAGTGATTAGTCATATCTCTTTTTACATATGCAAACATACAAATCAAACCATCACATTAATGTGTAATGAACTAAAGTTAACCCTTATAAGTAGAAGAGGTGGTTATTTGAGATATGTGAATAACGAGAAACATAGACATGCTTTAATCAGTCATTTAACTGAGAACCAAAGAGAAATACTGTTTAAGTATTATAAATACAGAAAAAAGAATATATTAATCAATGATATGTATCGCTATTCAGAAGAGTGGGAACTTATCGACTTTAAAGTAAATGAAAATTACCGAACGTGTTGTAATGATACGCCGTTATATTGTGAATGCGGAAAAGAATTAAAGTATCAATATATACTTCGATCAAAGTCAAAAGACACAATTATGAAACTTGGGATTGAACATTTTAAAGAACATAGTGGCATTCCAAATCGTATTGCGTATCAGGTTAGAAAGAATATATTTTTGTTAGATGATTGGTTGGATGATGTACTCTTAAATCATGAGAAATTAATGAATGATTCAGAGTATCATTGTAAAGTGATAAACATGTATAAAGAGTGGACTACGATCTCTGAGTCAGACGTGGAAGAATTTAACTCGAATTCATCAAAGCCTATTACGAGTAAGAATATTGAATTAATTAATGATTTTAAAAAGTATAGTATGGCTTTGCCCACTAACATCGAACAGAAAGTCTTTGCTTTGATTGATTATTTTCATAAAAAGAAATATCTGGCGTATCTAGAAGAACTAGAACGAGAAAGACGTATTCAAAGAGAAAAAGAACAAGAAGCATTGAGAAAAGAGCGAGAGTTAAAACGACAGCAATTATTAAAAGAGGCTGAAGCACGTAATAGTCAAAAAAGAAAAATTATGGCAAAAGAAAAGGCAGATAAGATGTTAATTGCTGAATGTAGAGTAAAAATAACAAAGTTATTAGAAGTGCAAAATGTGATTGATATCACTACAATTTATAATGAATGTAAAATAGAGATAGACGAATTATTAAAATCGCATGTTAATACAAAGATTGTAAATGATATCGTAAATTCTATTAATAGATACACGATGTATACTGTGAAGTTCCAAAACAATAAGCTATTTAAAGCGTGGACTAAGCGTTTTTGATAAGCAACATAGTCATATCCAAAATATATTGAATGAGCGCAACTAAATTATATTATATTTATTAGTCTTGAAATATTTAATAAAAATGTTATAATATAAATGTCGACGACAATGCGTGGACGTTATAAACCGAAATACATTGCATAGCTAAGAATAAGTTTTAAATAACTTAGGAAAGAGAGCAAGTAGGACTTGTTCTCTTTTTAGTCAACGGTCGTGCGTGGACTTTAAAACAAGTACATTGATTATCGGATTTGAAATGCAAATTTCAATAAATGTAGACGAAGCGTTAGAACGAAAGGTTCTAATGCTTTTTAAAGATTCTTCAACATAAATAATATGATAATGCTATTTGGAAAATTTGCAGTAGCTGACTGAATTGATAAGATACTTAAATTAAGCTTTTCTCAGTAAAGTCGGTCCTCAGCAACGAGAATTTCGAAAAGAAATGCCACGAGTAGAGAAAGCTGGGGTTCGGGGCCCCAGCAACGAGAATTTCATAAAGAAATTCTACAAGCAAAGCAAGCTGGGGTTAAAAAGGAATTAAAGTTCTGCACCACGCTTCAATGATGTTACATCCAATTTCGATGTGGTATATATATAGTAAGCAGACTAAAGTCAGCATGATGAACTAAGACAACTCGTTAGTAAAGGAGCTGTTCTAATATGGAATTATTAATGAAAGCGATTAGTTTTACGATGTCATCTCTTTCTACATGGCTAGGAAGTAAAGATTTATTAAAAGATGTCGGAAAACTATTTGATAAAGATCACAATTGAAAGTAAGTCAATGTATCGTTTTAGGCATATGTAACAACAAAAAAACTAGCATTTACTGTTTCAATAAATGAAACAGTAAATGCTAGTTTTGGTTTTCGGTAGCGGTGTGGGGGGTGGGAGGTGGGCGGTGGGTGTGGGATGGGGGTGTGTTGGGGGGGGGGGTGTGGGGTGTGGGGGGGGGGGGGGTGG
>NZ_JAESMI010000079.1:0-665 GCF_017893095.1 Staphylococcus sp. GDX8P80P
TTCAGTTCTTATCCCCACAAATGATATATCACGACATGTAAATGATATTGTTGAAACAATTCCTGAGAATGAATTCGACGAATTCAGACATCACCGTGGTGCAACTTCGTACCATCCTAAAATGATGTTGAAAGTAATTCTATATGCCTACACACAATCTGTGTTTTCAGGGCGTAAGATAGAAAAATTACTTAATGATAGTATCCGAATGATGTGGCTATCACAAAATCAAAAACCTTCTTATAAAACAATTAATCGATTTAGAGTAAATCCAAAAGTAGATGCTTTATTAGAATCACTATTTATTCAATTTCATAGTCAATGTTTGAAAAAAATCTTATAGATGAACAGGCCATTTTTAATGTATGAACTTCAATTCAAAAACAAATAAAAGAATAATGAAGAATTATAATTGGGAATATTTTAAAGCCCAAATTAATAAAAAGATTTCAGAACCAAAAACAAAAGCCATCTACAGTCAAAGAAAAATTGATGTGGAGCCTGTTTTTGGATTTATGAAGGCTATTTTAGGTTTCACTCGAATGTCTGTTCGTGGGATAGATAAAGCTAAAAGAGAACTAGGATTTGTGCTAATGGCACTTAATATAAGAAAAGTAACAGCTCAACGAGCTGAAAATAATCAAAAAAATAAAAAAAAGACAATT